>JACRAG010000004.1 GCA_016213455.1 Anaerolineae bacterium
CACCACATCCGGATCGAACTTGGGGATCAACTCCAGCGCTTCTTTTCCATCCCGCGCGGTGCCAACCACCTGCAGTTCGGGGCATTCGCTCAGATACTGGCTGATGGAATAGCGCATGTAGGCGGAATCATCCACCACCAGCACGCGAATGGGTTTGGAAGAAGAAGGCCTGACAGGGGTTGCCATGCGGTTCGTCTCAGGAAAGCAGCTTGCTGATGGCGTTCATGACCCGGTCGCGCTCGAACGGCTTGACAATGAAATCGCGCGCGCCTGATTTGACAGCTTCCAGCACGACGGATTCCTGCCCAAGCGCAGTCAGCATGACCACGCGCGCCTGCGGGTCCATTTTCCGGATCTCCTTGAGCGCAGAAAGACCGTCCATTTCCGGCATGGTCACGTCCATCAAAACCACATCCGGGTGTACTTCTTTGTAGGTGTCCACGGCTTTGAGACCATTTTCAGCTTCAAAGACTTCGTAGCCGTCTCCGCTGAGCATCTTGGTGATGCGTACCCGCAGGAATTCGGCATCGTCAACAATAAGAATTTTCGCCATAGCAATCCTCCTCAAAATCTATGCCCGGATCGAAACCCGGTTCGACAAAAGTTACAGTTCCAGTTCTTTACCGTTTAATATGCGCACGGTCATGCGGGCGTCCGCAACGTAGAGGCGCACGGTGCGTCCCAGGTTGCCGCCCACTTCTTTGGCTTTCAAGTTCAGTCCCAGGCGCTGAAAGGTGTTCAGCGCGGATTCGATGTTGCGCGTGCCGATGTCAAAGGTGGTGGAGACTCCGGAGGCGAGCAGCATGTTGGCGCCGCCAGCCATGCGAATGACCAGGCGGTGTGGATCGCAACCGCGCTTGACCATCTCCTTCAACAGGCCTTCGATGCCGCTGTCAACAAACTTGGGCGAGTCGACCTCGGTGCCGTTGTTGCGCTGCGGTAGCACGCAGTGGATCATCCCGCACCAGCGGCGGGTGGGTTCCACCATGCTGATCCCAAGGCAAGAGCCCAGCCCATACGCGACCAGAATATCATTCGGGTCGTTGCTGATCACTCGTTCGCCAAGGCTTACATTGATCGGGTCATTCATTGCGCGCGCTGTCCTCGGTGGATTTGAACAACTTTAAGGTTAACGCGTCTGGAATGACCCAGAAATCGGTTGCCAGGCTGCGTTCGCCATCGGCGAAGTTGGCCTGCATCAAGATCACATTCTCCGAAATGCTGCCGCTGGTGGCGATGATGATATCCAGGATGGCGCCCACCATGTCCACCATCACAGCCGGCGGGGTGGGGCGCACCGAGGTGCCGGTCATATTGGCTACGGCATTCATGAAGAAGGATGCTGTCATGTTGCCGACTTCGCCTAGCGCCGAACGTTCCAACGACCCAAGCTGGGTGGTGGTTCCGGGGGCAACATCCATGAGCAGATCGACCAGCAGCAGGGCTTTGGCGTAGGGGATGATGAGCATAATCTGCACGGAGATATCCCCCTCGGCGCGCAGGTAGATGCCGATGGCTTCATTTTCCAGACCACCCACATGACGGGGGATCTCCAGCAGCGGCACAACCTTGACTTGCGGTTGGTTGACGCTGATCTGATGTCCCACCAGGTTGGAGAAGCCGCGGGCAGCATTGTGAATGCCGGCGCCCGCCACTTCCTGCAGGGTGGTCATCAGGGCTTTATCGAAATTGGGCAGGCTCTGTTCGTCCATGCGCTGATCCTCTAACGATTTACCGAAATCTTTAGCAGCCCGGTCACGTCCACAATGAGCGCAACCTTGCCGTCGCCGAGAATGGCGGCGCTGGCAATGCCGGGGATATCTCCGACCAACGCAGAGAGCGATTTGACAACCACCTCTTCTTCGCCGGTCAACGCGTCCACCATCAGGCCCACGCGTTGTTTGCCGGAATGGACCACAACCGCATAGGTATGTTTGCTGGAGGTTTTCTTTTCTTTGAAGTGGAACATATCCGACAGGAAAACCAGCGGAAGGATGCTGCCGCGCAGCAGCGTGACCGGTTTGCCTTTGATGGTTTTAATGTCGCCGCGTTCGAGGCGCAGCGTCTCGGTGACCATGACCAGCGGAATGGCGAAGGTGGATTTGCCAACCTCGACCAGCAGCGTGGGGACGATCGCCAATGTGAGCGGCAGGGTGATGTGGAACGTGGTGCCCTGTCCGAGTTTGGTTTCAATTTGAATCGAGCCGTTGATGTGCTGGATGTTGTTGTGGACGATATCCAGCCCCACGCCGCGCCCGGAGATGTCGGTCACTTTGGCGGCGGTGGAGAAACCGGGCATGAAGATCAGGTCGATGGCTTGCTCGTCATTAAGGGCATTGGCCTCTTCTTCGCTCATCAGGCCCTTGGCTACCACCACTTTGCGCAGCTTGGCGGGGTCGATGCCGCCACCGTCATCGGACACGGTGATGAGGATGTGCCCCTGCTCATGGCAGGCGTTGAGCGTGATGGTGCCACGCGGTGATTTTCCGGCGGCGATACGCGCATCCGGCGATTCGATGCCGTGGTCCACGGCGTTGCGCACCAGGTGGATCAACGGGTCGTTGATCTCCTCCAGCATCGAACGGTCAAGCTCGGTGTCTTCACCGTGAATGATCAGGTCGATCTGTTTGCCGGTTTTCTGGGCCATGTCGCGTACGACGCGCGGGAATTTGTGGAAGACCGACCCGACCGGCAGCATGCGGATCTGCATCACTTCTTCCTGCAGCTGGTCGGTGATGCGTCCGAGGTGGGCGACCGTGGAGGATAGCATTTCCACGGTGTTGTCCCCCTTGGTTTCGCGTTCCAGTCGATTGCGCAGCTGGTTGAGGTGGTTGCGGTCGGTGATCAATTCGCCCACCAGGTTCAACAGCTTATCCAGGCGCTCCACACTGGTGCGCACGGTCATTTCGGCGGAATTTTTCTTGGCACCGTTGTCTTTTTCGGGGGTTTCAGGGCGGGCGGCGGGCGGCGGCGTTGCGACGGCGGGTTCGCTCGCCTGAACGACAGGCGCCTTCACCGGGGATTGAGCGGCGGGCTTGACGCTTTTGCCGTTCTTTTTGCCGGCGGATTGACCGTTGCCGTTGCCAAAATCCTTGCCGTTCACCTTCAACGCGGCCACTTCAGAAATCTGCGCCAGTTTGCGCACAATCTCTTCGATGGGTGCGGTGCTGGTGACCTGTGCGCTGAAAATTTTGACCGGGGCTGCGGTTTCAATCTGTTCCAGCGCCGGGTCCATGTGGGTGATCTCACCCAGTTCCTGCAGGGCCAGCATCAACTGGAAGGCGCGGGCAGCGGACGCGATCGAACCGGGTTCGATGGTCGCTTCGATTTGAATGGGACCGTCAACGCTGGTCTGGACGGGCGGGGTTGCTTCGGTTTCTGCTGCAGGCGCCGCTTCATGGACCGGTGGGGTGACGGCGGCTTTGGGGGCAGACGGATTGGCGCTGAACGCGTGGAAGCGCTCCACCAGGCTCTCCACATCTACCGGGCTGGCCTGGGCTGAAACGATTTCTTCCCGCAGGCTGCGCAGGCTGTCCACCGCATCCAGGCACAGGTCGATCAATGGCGTGGAGATGTCCAGCTCTTTTTTGCGCACGGCGTCCATGGCGGTTTCCAATGCGTGCGTCAGGTTGGTCATGCGCTGGTGGCCGATGATGCCCGACATACCCTTCAGAGTGTGCGCTGAACGGAACGCTGAATTGAGCAGCGCTGTTGCGTCGTCGGTCTGTTCAAGCTGAACCAGAATTTCATCCAGCGTCTGGAGGTGTTCATCGGCTTCTGCGATGAAAATCGGCAGCTCATCCTGACTGATATCAAAGGTCACATCCATGCATTCCTCTTCCTTCTATTGCCAATAAGGCACACCTCCCGATTAACGGCTGAGAGATGCGTCCAAACCCTCGCTAACGATAGCATTTCAGAGAAAGTCACTCAGTAAATGTGCCGTAAAAACAGCCCAAAGAATGCATGAAATTTATTTTTTTGATGGAGCGGATGGGGTTTTGGGGAGAAACCACAGTTGGAAAAAATGAGCCGGCTGCCAGCCGGC
>JACRAG010000163.1 GCA_016213455.1 Anaerolineae bacterium
CGGCGGCGCGTGCGTTGAACTGGCGAGCCTTTGAACTTGCGGTTGAAGGCCTGCGAGTCCAACTTCAATTCCTCCAACAGGTTAGGCCGGGCCATCTCCGGTCTGGCTTCCAGCAGCGCAGAACCCTGCGGCTGCGCAAAACGCAGGTTCCACGGGCAAACGCTCTGACATACGTCACATCCGAACACCCAGTCGCCCAGGGCCGGACGCAAATCGGCTGGAATAACCCCCTTGTGCTCGATGGTCAGGTAAGAAATGCAGCGGTTGGAGTCGATGGTGCGATCGTCGCGGATGCAGGTGGTGGGGCAGGCTTCGATGCAGCGGCGGCAGGTGCCGCATTGATCAGCGGTGAAGGGCGGATCGGGTTCGATCTCCTGATCAATCAGCAGTTCCCCGAGCAGGAAATACGAGCCCTGAGTGGGTGAGATCAGGCAGGTGTTTTTGCCGATCCAGCCCAACCCGGCGGTCGATGCCGCGTCGCGCTCCAGGATGGGGCCGGTATCGGTGTAGGATCGAAATGAAGCCTGGCGACCGGAGGCCTGCTGGATGGCAAAGGCAGCTTCATCCAACAACGGAGGAATCACATCATGGTAATCTTTGCCCCAGGCGTAGGCAGCCACCCGTCCGGACAGCTGGTCTTCCGGGATAGGCGGGCTGCTGAGTGGATTGGGGTAGCGCAATCCGACCGTGAGGACACTGCGCACTTCCGGCAAAATGGCCTGCAGGCTGGCGCGGCGGGTCAGCGAGCGTTCGCTGGCAAGGTAGGCCATCCCGGCATGCAAGCCCTGGGCGATCCATTGTTGAAAGGTATCCATGTGGGCTGGTGGTTTGGGCGCGGAAAAGCCAACCAGTTCAAACCCTTGATCCCGCAGCAGCGCACGAATGGTTTCTTTGGAAAGCATAGCCGTATGATACCCACTATTACCAAATAAAAAAAGTCCCGAAGCGGTTCGGCTTCGGGACTGGATGGTTCCAGGCAGGATCAGTCAGTGATTTCGAGCTGGAGATAAACGGAAGCGAAGTTCAGGCCGTCTTTGTTCGTCAACACCCAGATGGTGTTGGTCAGGCCCTTCTTGTCCGGAGCGGTCACACCAAAGACGATTTCAACCGTGTCATTGGGTTTGACATCCTTGGGCAGGCTGACCGAGTCCGGGCTGCCCATTTTTTCACCGGCGTAGTAGCGCAGTTTATAGTCGGTCGTCCAGGTGGTCGGTCCCGTGTTCTTCATCACGAATTTGACGGTGACCTTGGTGTTCTTGGGGAATTTGGTGTTGTCGGCGGGGTCCTGCGCCACATACTCCGCTTGGTCGGGCGCGGCGGGCAGACCGCCGGAGGCTTTGGTGGCCGAAGGCAGTTGGGTCACAGCGAAGACGGTGGGAGAGGGCGTGCCAGCGCCAACCGTCGCGGTCAGCTGCGCAGCATCCACGGTGGGGGTCAGCGCCGGGGTGCTGGATGGCGCCAGGGTGGCGGTGGGCGGCATGGGCGTTTCAGACGGCATAGACGCTTTGGTCATGGCCAGCCCGGCGGCCACAGTTCCGGCTGCCTGGGTGTAGATTGCGTTGGCATCCAGGGTGGGCGCGGGGGTCGCCTGCTGGCAGGCCGCCAGGATGAGACTCGCAGCAATGAGGAGTGAGATCCCGACGGTGGCTTTCAATTTGAGCATTTCAATAGTCCTCCAGATCTAATTTCTACGCGCCGGCAAACATGCCATCCATTGTGATGGGACGCGCAAAGATCAAACCGTGATTCTCTTTCTTTCTGATGAACTTGTCAAGGGTTGGAGGCGGTTTCGGGCGGAAATGCCGGCAAGAGGTCTTCGATATCCGGCACGGCGGGCAGATCGGTGGAAAAACCCCGTTCGCCGCGGAAGGAGAAAAAGGTGATTGCACCCGGCCGGATGGTGACCGGAAGGGAGTATTCCTTTTCCAGGTAGAGGATGGTGATCTGGTAGCTGCCCTGTGGAAGATCGCTCAGCACCAGGTTCTCTTTGTAATAGGGATCGGAATTGACCGCGGATTTACCGTAACTGCGGACCGTCCAGCGCTGACGGGTGTCCAGATTACGGACGACCACATCCTGCTCGGTGAGGATCGAGCCGTTGGTGTTTTTGAGCTGGCCCACCAAAACACCCCAGCCGACGGGAGGAGATAGCCAAAGCTCCGGGTTGAGGGTGGTGAAGTAGCTGTTGCGGTCCGTGCGCACCTCGAAATGCAGGTGCGGTCCAGTCGTCAGGCCAGTGGTGCCGACCTCGCCGATCACATCGCCGGCTTTGACGTTCTGCCCATTGACCACATGGATTTTTCTCAAGTGCGCATAGACCGTGTACAGACGCTGATTCTGGAAACCGAAGTCATGCCGGATGGTGACCGCCAACCCGTAAGGATCATTGGGATCGTTGTTGCCGTAATACAGGCCGTAACCGGCCCAACCGATGCGCCCGGACGCGGCTGCCAGGACCGGTGTGCCTTCATCAACGGGGATGTCCACACCGGTGTGGACGATTTCGGAGCTGAAGAAGATGCCGCCATAGCGGTAATCCGCAAGGGGCCAGTTGACCACGTCTGCAGCGATGGGGCGGGTGAAATAGAAGTGGTCAAATGGTCCGAGCGCCCAGGGGGTTTCGTACAGTGCGGGACGCCAGAGCGACTCAGGTTGCGGGCCGGGGGTTGGGAAGGTGAAGCGCAGCGGGTCTTCGTTGTGCACCACTGTTGGGTTGCCGCTCACCACTTCGGCGGCTTCCTCGGTCTCTTCAGCAGCCGCCAGGGCGAGCTGTTCAATGACCGGGGTGGGCAACGCAGCCGGTTCCGCCCAGTCCGCGCGCAGTTCACAGCCAGTCAGGGCGATGAACAGGAGGATTGCGCAAACTGCTTTGCCCCGTCTGGTGTTCATGGCGCGGGGTTGGCCGGCAGGGTGAGTGGGGGCCGGCGCGCGTTGGTGGGCGTGGGGGTGATGGAGGGGGTGAGGGTGTTGGTTGGACGGGTTACCCGCGGCGTGCGCGATGGTGTGGGGGTGACCGTGGGCGTGTTGGTATAGGTCGGCATCGAGGTGGAAGTGACCAGCGCTTCGGGTGGGTAAATTTCCGCCATGGCGCGTTTCCAATCCAGCCCGCCGCGGATCGCAAACTGGTTAAACCGGATGCCAGGGAAGAACGCGCGCCAGTTGGGCCGCGAGGGCAGGCGGTCCCAGCCATACCGCTGGGCCAGCTCGGTCAGGTCGATCCAGTAGCCTTCCGGTGCGGGAGCAGGCTTGCCGCCTTGCTCGTAGGAGGAGGGGTCGCCGGTGAAACGGGCGTTCAGATCCCACACCGGGCGGGTGATCGGCGTGCCCGCGGAGCCGTCCTGAAAACGCGCTTTCAGGTAGATGCGCCAGTAAGTCTGTCCATTGAAATCTTCGCGCGCGGTGGTGATCCAACCGGCAGAGAGGATGAGCGGGTTGATCGCAAAAGCGCGCCCCGTATAC
>JACRAG010000005.1 GCA_016213455.1 Anaerolineae bacterium
ACCGGGACAAACGCCACAAAGATGCGCATGTCCTCCGAAATGCGGTTCTGCCAGATGTTGGGGAAAATGAACTCCAGGAATGGGGGGCGGTTGGGCAAACCCAATTCTTCGGCCTTTCGCGGGGGCGTGCCGTCATCCTCGCGGTTGTAAACCCACATGCGGATGATATCATCTTCCAGCGTCACCACCGGGCCATCCACCACTACATTGTTGCCGCGTCCAATCGTATCGTAATGGACATGCGGCAGGTGCATCACGTCCATCTGGTTTTCCACCATGCGGGAATAGTGCACCGGCCAGGGTTGGCGGTATCCACCGTAAGAGAAACTTGAGTCAATATCAAAAAAGCGCGGAGGGGCCAGGCCTTCCCGGACTTCACCCCAATAGATCCAGATCAACCCATGCGCCTCAAAGGTCGGATAAGCGTCCACCTTCATCGCCTTGGGCGGCGCCCCATTTTTCCCCAACGATGGGATCATGCGGCACTGTCCGCTGGCGTCAAACTCAAAGGCATGGAATGGACAGGCCAGCCGGTCGCCCTTGACCTTGCCCAGGCACAAACTGGCCCCAAGATGAGCGCAGCGGTCATGGAGGCACACCACCTTCCCCGAAGGCTCGCGCCAGAAGACCAGCTTCTCACCCAGGCGCACCACGCCGGTCGTCTTGCCCGGCCTGACCTCACGCGATTCCAGGACGACATACCATTGGTTGCGAATCATATTCCTCCAAAGTTGTGGTTCTTATTCTGACCCCGAAGCCAGATTCTGGCAAGCCGCATGCCGGGTAGGAAATTCATTCACCGTGTCATCCCTGCGTTTGATAAAGAGATGCCTAAGGTTTCATCATCAATCAGACTCTCTCCCTTATAATGGATGGCATGATGCCACCCACTGAAACCCTCACCTCCCGCGAACGGGTGATCCGCACCCTCAACCGCCAGCCTGTGGACCGCATGCCAATTGATCTCGGCAGCCACATGTCCACCGGTATTTCCGCCTTTGCCTACTGGAATTTGCGCGAACACCTGGGGCTGTCCACTCAGAACATCCGCATGCCGGACGTGGTTCAGGTGCTTGCCGATGTGGACGAAGATATCCGGCAGCGCTTCCACCTGGACTGCATCCTGTGCGAGCCAACCTGGCCGCAGCAGGCGCGTTGGAATCCGCGCGGCAAGTATTCCTTCCTTGTCCCGGCGCAGCTGCAGCCGCAGCTAAACGCTGAGGGCGAATGGGTTGTGAGCAAAGGCAGTCAACGGATGCGCATGCCCGCGGGTGGTTTCTTTTTTGATGGCGATTGGCTGTCAACCTGGGGCGTGGAAGACGAAGATACCACGCTGGACTGGTACGCACGGCGTGCCGAAACGATCTACAAGGAAACACCCTACGCCACCAATTTTGTGGGGTACTGCTTCGGGGGAGGGTTTGGCGCATTCTTTGACGGCATCGATGGCTGCCTGCGCATGATGACCGAGCCGGAACAGCTTCTGGCAGATTTTGAAACCCGCCTGGATCAATACCTTGCGCGCGCCGGCAAAATCATCGACCGTTTTGGGCAGTATATTCAGCTGCTCACCATCAGCGATGACATGGGTGGTCAAGATCGCCCGATGTGCCGCCCAGCTCTGGTGGAAAAATTTTCGGTGCCCTTCATTAAGCGTTTCTGCGATTTTGTTCACCGCAACAGCGACATCAAAATCTTCCTGCACTGCTGCGGCTCGATCCAACCGCTCATCCCGTACTTGATCGACGCGGGTGTGGATGTGCTCAACCCGGTACAAATCTCCGCTAGCAATATGGAACCGGCGCAGCTCAAACAACGTTTTGGCGATCGCATCATCTTCTGGGGCGGAGGATGCAACACCCAGGCCGTTTTACCGTCCGCAACACCCCAACAGGTATCCGAAAACGTGCGCAGCCTGGTGTCAGTGTTCAAACCCGGCGGTGGTTTTGTTTTCAACCAGGTGCACAACATCATGGGTGACGTGCCGCCCGAGAACATCGTCGCCATGCTGGACACCGCCTACGCGGAAGCCTTTTACCCGGCATAAAAATCACCGGCAAGGAATTTCTCCCTTGCCGGTTTACTTTCCAGGCCTTCAATCCGCTCATCCTTTGGAAAGCTTGAAAGCCGCCAGGGTGCGTCCACGAGCCGCATCATGATCGACAATCGGCGCGGGATAATCACGCCCCACCACCACCCCGCATTGGCGCTGCACATCTTCGGCCATTTGCCAGGGCGCATGCAAATGGCGCAAGGGCACGCCCGCCAGCTCAGGCACCCAGCGGCGCACATAATCCCCGGATGGATCGAAACGTTGACCTTGCAGCACCGGATTGAAAATACGAAAATAGGGCGCAGCGTCTGTACCGACGCCTGCGGTCCACTGCCAACCGCCGTTGTTGGCTGCCGGGTCGCCGTCCACCAGCCGTTCAAAGAACCAGCGCTCGCCTTCCCGCCAGTCGATCAGCAAATCTTTCACCAAAAATGAAGCCACGATCATGCGGGCGCGATTGTGCATCCAGCCGGTCTCGTTCAGCTGGCGCATGGCTGCGTCCACCACCGGGTACCCGGTGCGCCCCTGTTTCCAGGCGATCAAATCCTCCGGTGCATCGCGCCATGCAATGCTGCGCAAGCCCGGGTTAAAGGCAGTGCGCAGCACCTGGGGGAAATGGTACAGGATGGCGATGTTGAACTCGCGCCAGATCAGCTCATTCAACCAGGTCTCCGCA
>JACRAG010000006.1 GCA_016213455.1 Anaerolineae bacterium
AACTGCACATTCCGGAAAGTAACATGTCCGGCAGCCTGTACCAGCTGCGCCGGCTTGGCGGTGTCGAGCGATTCTTCCGGCTGATCCAGGAATTCAAAGACACGCTCCGCTGCGGCAGCCGTCTGCTGCAGGACGTTTGAAATGTTGGCCAGCTGGGTGATGGGCTGGGTGAAAGAGCGCACATACTGGATGAAGGCCTGGATGTCGCCGACCGTGATGGCATTCCGGATCGCCAACCAACCGCCCACAATCGTCACCAGAACATAGCTCAAATTGCCAATGAAGGACATGACCGGCATCATCATGCCGGAAAGCGACTGCGATTTCCAGGCGGTTTCATACAGCACCTGGTTGGAATCTTCAAACTGGCGCAGGCTCTTCTCCTGCCCGTTGAAAGCCTTGACGATCACATGCCCGCCGTACATCTCCTCGATATGGCCGTTGACCCGACCCAGCGTCTCCTGCTGTTGTTTGAAGAACTGCTGCGAGCGTCCGATGATCAGCATGGCGGAAATCAATGACAGCGGCACCGTAATCAGCGCCAGCAATGTCATCCAGCCGTTGATCGAGAGCATCATCAGCAGCACACCGACCACACTCACCAGCGAGGTGATGATTTGCGTCAGGCTCTGGTTGAGGGTCTGGTTGACTGTGTCCACATCGTTGGTGATGCGCGAGAGCACCTCCCCATGCGGCATCCCATCGAAAACCTTGAGCGGCATGCGGTTCATCTTTTCCGAGATGTCGCGCCGCAGCTGGTAGGTGATGCGGGTTGAAACATTCGCCATGATCCAGCCCTGCACATATGAGAAAAGGGCAGAGATGGCATACAAAGCCAGTGCGCCGCCGGCAAACTGCCCAATGCGGGCAAAATCGATCCCGCCGCTGCCGTTCAGCTGCGCCAGCACACCCTCAAACAGTGTGGTGGTGGCCTGCCCCAGCACCCTGGGGCCAAAGATGGTTGCCAGCGTTGAAGCTGCCGCGAAGATCAACGAGACGATTAGCCCGGCGCGGTATGCACGCATATACACAAACAGCCGTTTCAAGGTGCCCTTGAAATCACGGGCTTTCACTTTAACCGACGCCCCCATCGAGCCGCCGGTGCTGGGACCTGAGCGCATCATTCTACCGCCTCCTCAACACTGAGCTGTGACAGCGCAATTTCCCGGTACAGTGCGCAGGAGCGCATCAGCTCGGCATGTGTGCCTTTACCGACCATGCGGCCCTCGTCAAGCACAATGATCTGCCCGGCATCTTTAATAGATGAAACACGCTGGGAAACCACCAGCACCGTGCTTCCGCCGGTTTCCTGTTTCAAGGCGCGCCGCAGCGCGGCGTCGGTTTGAAAGTCCAGCGCCGAGAAACTGTCATCGAAAATATAGATGGGCGGCTTGCGAACCAGCGCACGCGCGATGGACAGGCGTTGTTTTTGCCCGCCTGACACGTTACCGCCGCCCTGGGAAATGTCCATTTGCATCCCCTGCGGGTTGGCAGCGACAAACGCCTCCGCCTGCGCAATCTCAAGCGCTGAGTGCAGCGCAGATTCGGCAGCCTGATCGTCGGCATAGCGAAGATTACTTTCCACCGTACCGGAAAGCAGCACGCTTTTTTGGGGAACATACCCAATCTTGCTGCGCAGGTCGTACAGCGACACCCGGCGAATATCCACACCGTCCATCCATATCTCCCCGGCGGTTACCTCATATAACCGCGGGATCAGATTCACCACCGTGGATTTGCCCGCACCCGTCGGGCCGATCAGCGCAGTGGTCTGTCCGGACAAAACGGTGAAGTTGATCTCATGCAGCGCATCCTCTTCCGCTCCCGGATATCGGAACGACACATTACGGAATTCGATCTCGCCTCGGAATGGCTCGGGAAAGCCCTGGACATCCGGTGCATCTTGAATGGCGGGCTCGGCTTCCAACACGTCCGCGATACGGTCGCTGGAGACCGAGGCGCGCGGCAAAGCCACGATCATGGTCGAGAGCATCAAAACTGCCATGACAATCTGCATGGCGTACTGGGTCACCGCCATCATGTCGCCCACCTGCAGGTTGGCCTGCGCCACCTGGTATGAGCCCACCCACACGATCGCCACGCCCAATCCGTTCATGATCAGCATCATCGTCGGGTTTAACATCGCCATGATGCGGTTGAGAAACAGGCTCACGCCGGTCAATTCCACATTCGCCTGGTCAAAACGCTTTTCCTCGTCCGGCTGGCGATTGAAAGCGCGCACAACCATCATCCCCGAAAGCAATTCGCGCGAGATGCGGTTCAGGCGGTCCACCAGGTTCTGAACCACACGATAACGTGGCAGCGAAAGCGACATGATCACCGCGATCAGACTGAACGAGACGATCACTGCCACCCCGATCAGCCACCACATCACCGAACCAGCCCCCAGCAGGCGGATCATCCCGCCCACGGCGATGATTGGCGCATAGAACACGATGCGAATCAACACTGCCACCACCAGCTGAATCTGGGTGATGTCATTGGTCGAGCGGGTGATCAACGAAGCCGTGGAAAAGCGGTCGAACTCCGCATTGCCAAAGGCCGTGACCTTCTGAAAGACCGCCCGGCGCAAGTCACGCGCCATGCCGGCGCCCACCCGCGATGCGAGCACGGTCACCAGAATGGAACACCCCCCGGAGAGCAGCGAAAGCAGCAGCATTATGCCGCCCGTGCGAATAATGTAACCCGTCTGCACCGCAGCGGTATCCATTCCCAGGGTCGCATACTCCGCGCGGACGGCGCCCACCGCAGATTGGGTCAACATGGTTTCGCCCAACGCGTCCAACGGATCGGACAACTTTTCCACCAGGGATGCGCGCTGCGCCGCGGGCAGCGCTTGCAAGGTCTGGAACCCATCCGCACCGGACGGCAGTTCGCTAAACACATTGCCCAGACCAGCGGCATCTTCGGGGCTCGCCGCGGCTTTTTCCAGCGCGCCGGCTGCCATCCATGCCCTGGCGAAAAGCGGGTTCAATCGCGCTATATCCTCCTGATCCAGCGCCTTGCGCAGATAGACCGCCTCCCCGCCGTGCCCCGGAACATCTTTCAATGCTTGCGCGGCGCTGGGCTCCGCCGGATCGAACAAATCATAGGCGGACATCACCTGCGCTTTTTCTGCATCCAGCCAGAACAGGCTTAATCGATCCATGCGGCTGGCACGCAGCGCCTGGGGAACGGCATTTTCCACACCGCCTTGTTGAATACCGGTGTTAACGATGCGCCCCAGGTAATCCGGCAGCATCAACTCCAGATTGGCCTGGATGAAGAGCAAACCCACTGCCAGTAAAATCGTCCAAAGATAAGGTTTCGCGTACTTCGCAAGGCGGATCATAGCTGGTCCATTTCATTTTCCAAAAGGCGCACTACGCCATTGGAGCCATCCACTTCCACCAGCTGACCATCGATAAGCCGGCTGGTGGCGTCTTCCAGACCGGAGACGCACGGAATCCCGTACTCTCGCGCCACCACAGCCCCATGCTGCAGCGCGCCGCCAATCTCCAGGATGATGCCGCGTGCGTTGATGAACAGCGGCGTCCAACCCGGATCGGTAGCCCGTGCAACCAGGATCTCACCCGGGAGCAGCTTCTTTTCAGTGGCATGCCGCATCACCTTCACCCGGCCCCGCACCACCCCCGGCGAGATGGGCACGCCGATCATGCTGCCGTCGTCAACCGGCGGTGGGGGCGGGAAGAAGATCTTGCCGCGCGAGTCGATGATGCGAGCCACCAGGCGGCTCTTGCGGATCTTCTGAATCAACGCCGAACGCTGTTCTGCCAGCGCGCGCAGGTCAACCGACGGATCTGCCGTAGCCCGGTCGATGTCCGCGATGGTCAGGTCAAAGATTTGCTCGGCGCGGTCAAGGCGACCAGCCGCCGTAAAGCGCTGGCCCAGGCTCAACGCGCGCTGGCGGAAGAGATCGATCACTTTGATGACATAGTGCTTGGGCGTTTCCCGATAACCGCCAAACATGATCCAGGTCTGGTAGTACTTTTGAAATGCGCGGGCCTGCCGCCGGCCTTTTTTCTGCGCAATCGCCAGCAATGCCTGGTAAGCCGCTTCCCGCTTGGCGCGCGCTTCTTCGAAGAAGAAGTGCGTGTTGCTCTGGGCAGCCTGTGACATGCTCTTGAGTTGCTCGAACAGCCGGGCAGGTTGCTCCCGCGTACGCGGCGTCGCCACATCAATTTCACCCGGGCTGCGGTGTCCAAACTCAGCCATAAAGCGGTCCCATAACTGCATGAATTCAGGAGACAGGCGTTTTGCCTCCAGGTCGGCGAGGAAACCTTCCGTCGTAACCTGGCGGCGAATGTCATCCGACAAAGCCAGGGTGTAAATCCACTCGCCCATTTCCGTGGTTTTGTTGCCAGGCAACGCCACGCCCAGGTTGATCAGGTGATCCTGCACCCCGGCAGCCTCAGCCTTGAACAGGCCCTTGATGCGCTGCTGGGCAAGCTGCGCCACCAGGATCATCGGGATTCCGTAATCCGAGTAGAAGAACTTGAGCAGATCGGTCAGCTGCCTGGCCTGCTCCTGCAGGGACACGCCCTGGGTTGGAACACGGTCAAAGCGCCGCAATTCCTCGGGCAGGGCTGCCTGATAACTGAGTAAAATTTTCTCGGGCCACAGGTAGGCAGCCAGTACGCCCTGGATCATCGGCAGCACTTTCAACGCCATTCCGCGGCGCATGGCTTTCAATCGCGGGGGCAGCTCTCCTTTAAGATATTGCGGCATGTCGATGCTGTCCAGGATCGCCAGCACGCGCGGGTCGCCAAAACTGCCGGGAGCCAGGGAGGCGTTCTTCATTCCCATCATCTGCCCGTATGAAATATTCATGTAATAGCCACCGCCGGCTGTAAAGGTCACCCCGTCCAATCCAACGGCGCCCTCCGCCACGGGACCGCCGACTTTATTGAGCACCCAGCCCAGGAAATCCGTTCCCAGCACAGACAGCGGTTCCTGCAGCCCCTGCTCGATCAGGGTGGAGTTGGCATACAGGCGTTTGGGCGCACCCGGCGGGGTGATCATTTCCTCCGGCAGCGGCAGGTAGGTGGTGATGGGACGCGCCTGCAGCAAATACAGCTTGCCCTGTGCGATCGCCCATTCGATGTCCACCGGTTTCCGGTAATAGGCCTCCACCTTTTCCAGCATGGCGGTGAGGTCCAGCGCCTGTTCAGAGGTAATCGAAGCCGCCTGCGGCTGCCCGGACGTTGTGCGCGTGGTGCCGCCATTCTGGTTGAGGGTGATGACGATCTGCTTGCTGCCGACGCGCATCTCCACAATCTGACGCCGGACTTTATCCACCACAAACACATCCGGGTCGGCGTCGCCGGAGACCACCGATTCGCCCAGCCCGTGATTGGCATTGATCACAGCCTCGTCAAAACAGTTGTTCAGTGGGTTCAGCGAGAAAGCCACCCCGGCACACTCCGCGTCCACCTGCTGCTGGACCACGACGGCGATGCGCGGCTGGCTGATGGAGAAACCGTGTTCCTTCTTGTAGAGGAAAACCCGCTCGTCAAAACTGGAAGCAAAGGAGTGTAAAACCGCCGCCTCCAGCCCAGCTGCTGTCACCCCCAAAGAAGTCTCATACCCGCCGGCGAACGAGGCGCCCTCCAGGTCTTCCTCTGGCGAGGAGGAACGCACCGCAAACAGCGCGGCGCCGCTGGACGCCTGAAGATTCTGCAGCGCCGCGATCAGCTCCTGCCGTTGATGAGCGTCGAAAGTCATGCCGCGGCTCAACGCCTGCAGCTCCCGGGCAGCCGCGCCCAGTTCCTCTGCCGGGCAGGTTTGAACGCAATCCCAGGCCGGAGTGGAACGCAGCGCAGCCATCCAGGGTTCAAAGAAAGCCACACTTAACACAAAACCCGGCGGTACCGCCAGTCCTTCACGGGACATGGTGATTAATGCCAATCCTTTTCCACCCACCTGGTCGAGACGGGGATGTTCTGCTGTGGTGAACGGTATAATCCAATTCATTCCGATAACCTCTCTGTACCTTTCGTTAACCAGCCTGACAAGGTTAATCTTTTTAGAATATATTTGTAATTTTATAGCACCATGCTATAATGATTACAGAATTTGATTATAACGGCAATTCTGGAATTGTCAACACCTAACACTCTAAATATTACAAATTTATGCATGGAACCTAATCATCCATGACTGACAAAAAAGACGGGAAAGGAACACCACCATGATAAACGGGTTTACCCGCCGCAAAGAGCAAAGCAAAGAAGATATCCGCATGGCAGCCTGGGAGCTGTTTGGCCAATTTGGAGTGGAAAAAGTGAGCGTAGCCGATATTGCCCACAAAGCGGGTGTATCACAGGCGACCATTTACAACAATTTCGGCAGCAAGGAAGCGCTGGCGCGCGAATTTGTGAGCTCTGCCGTGGAGCAGTTGGTCAACAGCGTCCAATTGCTCCTGACCAATGACCGTCCGTATTGGGATCGGGTGACATCCGTGATCCAATTCATCTCAGAAATGCTGGCCAACAGCCATCCATCACGCACCAGTTTCGCCAACCTCACCAGCGACTCTAACCTGTTGAATGACCCGGACATCAAAAAACTGCGTGACGTTGCCCGCGAACGCATGGAAATGATCCTGATGGACTTGATCAAAGAAGGCAAAGAAAATGGCCACATCTCGCCCGGGCTGTCGGATGACGCTTGCCGGCTTTACTTTACCGCTTTTCTGGATATATTCGTTGACCCGCGCGTGCACCAGATGTATTTTCGTAATCCCGGGTTGATCCAGGACCTGGGTGCGTTGATGATGTTCGGATTGAGCGGACAGAAATAGGCAGGCATCCTGCTGTGGCGATGGGCTTGTCTGGATAGACTTGTTCAACGCCTGCATTGAAAACATGATGGGCAGTGACCTTAATTCCCAAGGGTTGCAGCGGCAGAATCAATCGTATAATCATTTTAGTGGGATTGGCATCTATTGTTGCACAGCAATTTATCGGCGAAATGAGAACCAGAACCTGTTGTCACCTGGATAAAGGCGGGGCAGTTGAAGCTCTTCTCTCGCCGGATTTCAACCCGATTCGATGAGTACACCCGTGTAGCCATCTCTGTGCAGATCTGCCCGGAGACACCCTATGGATCGCGACAGTTCACCAATCTTGGTGAGCTGTTTTGTTATGTGGGAGGGTTATGAAACGCAAATCTTGCCTCATCCACCAGCTCATCCGATTTATCATTATCCTCAGTTGCATCCTCGTCCCCACCAGTATTTCAGGCGCGCAGGGCCCAATCGACGAAGGACCCGGCGCTACGCCTGAAAGCCCGCCGGTTCTCCCCGAGTCACTCCTGCCGGATGTGGTTCGATCCAAGGTATATTCAGGCGGACCGGCTTTCGACAGCGGCTGGATCAGTCTGCGCCAGGATGAAAGCAAAGTGGTGGAACACAACCTGGGCGGTTCTGAAGGAACTTACGTCGTCGACATGCAATATCGCGCGCAAGGGGTGGATGGAACTAACCTGCGCTACTATGGAGGTGTCGATTTTGGCGCCTCACCCGGCCCCGGGCATGCAGTGGATGATCGCGTTGGCGCCTATTGGCGCAGCCTGACTGCAGCCAGCATCACCGTTTACCGTCGACCGGAAGACACCTATGCTGAACAGGTGCGCATCCGCATCTGGATCGATGCCGGTCCGAATTACGATAGCGGTTGGGCCAGCCTGGCAACCGACGAGACGCGCACCTTGTCCCATAACCTGGGTGGAAGCGCCGATGATTACGTGGTGGATATGCAGTTCAAGTCAGCCGCATCCGGGATCAACCAGCGTTGCTTTGGTGGATGTGATCTGGGTGCGTTAACCACCATCGGCAGTCCGGATGACCGCCTGGGCGCCTATTGGCGCACCCTCACCAATACCCAGATCACCATCTACCGCCGTCCCGAAGACACTTTTGCCGAACAGGTGCGCATTCGCATCTGGTTACGCCCCCAACCGACCTACGACAGCGGCTGGCGTCCCATCAATCAGAACGCCATCCTGACTCTGGCACACAATATTGGCGGATCGGCGGACGATTACCAGATCATCATGGATTTCAAAGCTGCGGATGTGAATGGGATCAACACGCGGGCTTTTGGCGGTATGGATATGGGCACAAAACCACCCATAGGGCACGGATTCGATGACCGGGTCGGCGCGTACTGGCGCTCCTTGACTGACTCAAGCATCATCGTATATCGCAGGCCCGAAGATGACTACGCGCCGCAGGTCCGCATTCGTATCTTCCGTTTCTTGAGCGTTCCTCCGCCGGATTATGATAGCGGTTGGCGGGATCTTTCGCAGGATACGGCGCTGACCCTCACACACAACCTGGGCGGCGAAGCCGATGACTATATGGTTGACATGCTCTACCGCAGTCCATCCGTTGACGGAATCAATCATCGCTACTTGGGCGGATCAGATTTTGGAGATTGGGTCGACATCGGCAATCCCAATGATCGGGTTGGTGCATATTGGCGCAGCCTGACCAGCAGCAGTATTATCATCTACCGCAGACCAGAAGATACGTATGCACCGCAAATCCGCATTCGGATCTGGAAAATGCCCAAACCCGATTATGACAGTGACTGGGTTGCCAAAGCGCCCGGCGAAGCAGCCACCACCCTCAACCATAACCTGGGTGGAGATTATCAGAATGATTACCTGGTGTACTTCGATTACAAAAATGCGACAGACGGGATAAACCAGCGTTATTATGGCGGCGCCGATTTCGGCACGTTGTCTTTCAGTGGAGCCGCCAATAACGATCGCACCGGAGCATTCTGGCATCAGCTCACCAACACAACGGCAAAAATTTACCGGCGTCCCGAGGATATCTATGCCGAGCAGCTGCGCCTGCGCATCTGGCGCATCCATCCGCCCGATTACAACAGCGGCTGGATCTCGCTCAACAAAAACCAGGCGATCACACTCAATCACAACCTGGGTGATTTACCTGGAGCTTACCTGATGCAAATGCTGCAGTGGGATACCAACTCGGAGAACAGCCTCAACCATCGTCATTATGGCGGCGCCGATTTCGGCAACCTCCCGCCCGCAGGTATACCGGAGAACGCCCGGGTGGGCAGTTATTGGCGCAGTCTGACCGCGCAGTCGGTCGCAGTCTACCGCCGCCCGGATGATGAATATGCCGATTACGTGATGGTGCGTATCTGGGATTTGACCCGCAAGACCTATTTGCCGGTGATCAATCGTTAGCAAACGCAGTGCCCACACCTTAAGATCCGGAACGTGCAGGCGACAAGTTAGCCCAGATCGCCTGTGCGTTCCGGCTGTTTTGGGAAAAACCACCCCAACCAGCCATCACGCCAGCGCCGCCTGGAAAATTGGGAGATGTTCCGACAGATAGCCCGCGTCGCACAGATAGATCTGCAGGTGGCCTTCATCGATGTTGGCCTGCATACGTTCATCCCCTGCTGCCGCGCCCCGGATCAAAAAATCCGCCATCGATGCGATGCGCGCCTGCATAATCCCCACAAGCGCTTCACGGTCCTGCAGACCGTATTCATCGCAAAACAACCTCACCCGTCGGGCCTGCTCAGCCACCGAGCCAAAGCTTTCCGGGTTGGTCGGATGCATGACCGGCGCAAAACGGTAGAGCGCATACGCCAGGTCCCAGGCCCGGCTGCCGGCATGGGCATGGTCGAAGTCAATCACCCCCACCAGCCGGCTTTGAGCGAACACACAGTTGTACGGGGCAAAATCGCCGTGACAGATCACCTCCACCGGCTCGCGCACAGGCGCCTGCCAGCCTCCGCGCCAATCCGAGGCAACCCCGGCGGTCGCGTCGTGGATGCGGCGCAGCAGCCGCGCCGCCGAAGCCAGCACATCGTCACCGCGCAGCTCCGGGGTCAGCACATGCGCAACCGCTCCCGGGATGAAGGAAAGCACCTCGCGTCCCTGTTCATCAAAACCCAGCGGTTGGGGCACTTCCACAATCCCCGCCTCACGCAGGCGCGCCAGCAGGCGCTGCACCTGCGCAGACCAGGGCTGCGCCGCGCGGCGCACTGTGTCACCCACCCGCGTGACGGCAGACATATTCCCACCTTCCAATTTTTGTTCAGGTTCGTTCATCAAACTCATCTCGAGAGGAAATTCATGAATTCAACCAGCTCACCAACTGCCCGCAGCCAATCGTCAAAACCCAGAGACCATCGGATCGACGGATCTAGGTGACCGCCGGAACGCTTTGCTTGTAATGGTAAACCCGGTTTCGTCCGTGCGCCTTTGCCAGCAAGAGCGCCTGGTCAGCCTGCTGCATCGCCTGGACTGCCAGGATCAAAAAATCATCCTGCTCATTCGGGGACATCGTGGTCAGCCCCACACTGATGGTGATCGCATAGGGATTTCCTTGCAGATCTTGAATCTTGGACCGCACCCGCTCCCCCACAACCAGACCTTGGGTCTGGTCTGTCCGCGGAAGGACGACCACAAATTCATCCCCACCGACACGCGCAAGAAAATCATTCTCCCTTACCGCGCCTTGAAGCGCCTGAGCCGTCAAGATCAATGCCCGATCACCCTGCGCATGTCCGTGGATGTCATTAATCAGCTTGAGCTGGTCCAAATCGATCAGCATCAGCGAAAGTTCTTCTTTCAATCGGCGTGCATTGGAAATACTCCAGGGCAAATGAGCATCAAAAGCCCGCCGGTTATACAGGTTGGTCAATCCATCCCGCGT
This sequence comes from Anaerolineae bacterium, assembly GCA_016213455.1. Taxonomy (GTDB): domain Bacteria; phylum Chloroflexota; class Anaerolineae; order Anaerolineales; family Anaerolineaceae; genus Anaerolinea. The sequence goes on from JACRAG010000006.1 coordinate 10,730, forward strand.
TGCCAGACTCTCCAACTCTTCATTCAACAGGCGCAGTTTTTCGGCCTGCTTCTTCAATTCCATTTCCGCGTTTTTTAAATCGGTGATGTCATTATGCGCGCCCAACATCCGGATGGGCTTGCCGGAACTGTCACGGATGGCAATCCCCCGGCAGCGCACCCACACTGTGGAGCCGTTTTTATGGGTATAGCGGACAATCTGATCGTATGGATGCTTGGGGTCCGCACAATGATCATTAAAATTTTTGAGCGCCACCTGGAGATCGTCCGGGTTGATCAGATCCTGCCATTCGCTCGCCAGGTGCTTTTTATCTTCTGGATCGTAACCCAACACCTGCCAGAAGCGCGGACTCAGCCATTCCACCGCAGGGTCTTCAAGATCCCAATACCAGATACCATCCAGGGATCCCTCCTGGAGAAACTCAAAAATCGCCGGGTCGCTTCGCACCAAACCATAGAGTTCCTTCATTAAGTAATGGCCGGTTTGATCTTCCATCGGGATTACCCTTCCTAAAAAATAAATATGGATGGACCGCTATTGGAAGATTACATTATCCCACACAACCATTAACTCCGGTAAACATCTTAAAATTACACAACGAAGCCGAACATTAACAACATTGCCTCCCATCCCGTGGGATTGGGAAAACCAAGAGGTTTGGAGAGGTTTGCGGCATTTTCTGCCGCTAACCATCTCCAATCACTTTTTTCTCCCCGCCCCTGGCCCACTGCCGAAGAATCGCCCAACACCAACCCTTCCGGGATTGAGGCGACCAGATGAAGAAACGCAGATGCAGGCAGATTACGGCGTCAAAACAAGATGCCCCGCTGCATCTTGCAGAATCACCTGTGTGTCCCACAACATCGGGTAATACTGGTTGCCCGCCCACAGCGGCGCCATATCCGCATAATGTGGGTGATAGGCATGACCGGACTGCCCGGTGGTATGAACGGTGACCGATTGGTTCAGGTTGCTCCAGTCCACAATCATGCGCATGGACGGCAGCCAGTTGGTCTCATAACCGTCGACCACCGACCAGCCCGTGGCGTTGACAATGCCTTCTCCACCGCCGGTCGGGAAAGGCCCGCGGTTGAGCAGGTTTTCAATCGGCGCCACCCCCGACTCACCCAACGTCTGGTTGCGGAACGTGGCGGCATGCAGATCACCCCAGCGCCACTGCGCCGGGTCACGGCCCAACGTCTTTTCCAGTTCAGACACCGCCTCGGCGAAAGATTTGTTGAGCATATCCTCGCGGCTTTCCACCATCTCCGGCGTAGCCTGGTCATCCCACCAGGTGCTGTCTGCAGTCAGGCGGCGCATGATTTCATTCCAGCGCGAACCGCCGTCCGGCCAATATCGTTCGGGCAGTTCGTCATTGAAAGTATTTTGCAGCAGATGCCGCCAGAAAGAAGCGAAAACTGCCGCAGCCGGCGAGTCCGCCCGGGCCTGGTAATCCCACTTCAACAACAAATCCATGGCGACAGCCTGGTTTGGGCTGGCTGCCTTGAAGTTCATCTGCGCCAGAAGCGGCACATACACCGGCCCATTGGCATCCAGGGCGTCTGCCTGCATGCGCTGGATCGTGGCAACATCCACCTGGCCCGCTGCGCCTTGGATCATCTGTGTGATGCGGTTGGCACGGAAACCATAGTCCCAATCGGTGGTGATCAGGTAGGGATAATTGCGCGGCGGAACCTGGTTGTTGGCGGTGACAATATACCCCTCGGCAGGATTGAACAGGTAGGGCAGCTGCTCGAAGGGAATGGTTCCGATCCATTCATAATCATCCGTCCAGCCCGGCACCGGGAAGCGCCCGTCGCCTTTGGCGCGAATGGGAATGTCGCCCGGCATCTGGTAACCGATATTGCCCTCCACATCGGCGTAGATCAGGTTCTGCGCCGGGACATGAAATGCCCGCGCCGCCGAGCGGAAATCTTCCCAGTTCTGCGCGCGGTTGAGGCCCCAGATGGATTCAAACGGCGTCGAGGGGCTGAGTGCAGTCCATTTCAACGCGATCACATACGCTTCAGGCAGATCGACCCCCGCGCGCTCTTTGAAGGGTTGAAAATCCTGATCATCCCCCTGATCCATCAAAGGACCATACGTTTCAGAGATCACCGGGCCGTGGCGGGTGGACCGCACGCGAAGGGTCACCGGGTCACCGCCCGCCACCTGGATCGTCTCGGTGCGGGTTTCAAAGTCCACCCAGGCGCCGTTGACCTCATACTGGTTTGGGTTTTCCGGATTCACGCGCTCAATATACAGGTCCATCACGTCCGGTCCGACGTTGGTGAAACCCCAAGAAATGCGGTCATTGTGACCAATGACCACGCCGGGCACGCCCGCGAAGGTAAAACCAGCCACATCATACGGGCAGTCCGCATTCTTCGGCTGGCAGTGCAGGCTGAGCTGGTACCAGATGGATGGCATTTGAATGCCGAGATGCGGGTCATTGGCCAGGATGGGTTGACCGGTGGCCGTCAGTTTTCCCGAGACCGCCCAGGAGTTCGAACCGATGCCATCGCCTTTGCGTCCGAGCACGGGGTCCAGCAGCGCGGTGTTGCGTTCAACACCCAGCAGCGCCTGTTCCGGCAGGTCAAATTGGGCAACATCCCCGGCCTCCGGCGCGCGAGTCACGCCGCCATCGAACTGGTTGACAATCACCGGGTGATCTTCCGGATAGGGCGGGAAGAGTTCCGCAATCTGCGCGGCGGAAAGCGTCTTGAGCAGCACGGCGCGTTCGATTTCCTCGCCCATGTTGCCGCGCAGGTCCCAGGCCATCGCCTTGCCCCACGTCAGGCTGTCCACAGGCGCCCACGGCTGAATAACATAATCCGGACTGAGCAACTTCAAAATGGCATATTCCAGGCTGACTGCCGCGCCGGTATGGTCTTTCAGGTAAGCATTGACGCCATCGGTGTAAGATTGCAGGATGGCGCGCGCCTGCGGGTCGAGTTGATCCCATTCAGCCTCGGCGGTTTGGCGCCAGCCCAGCGTGCGCAGGAAAGCGTCGGTTTCGAGCTGAGCACTGCCGAACATTTCCGAAAGCCGGCCCGAGCCGATGTGCCGCCAGGCATCCATCTGCCAGAACCGGTCCTGGGCATGCACAAATCCCTGCGCGAAAAACAGGTCGTGCGGCGTGCTGGCGTAGATGTGCGGGATGCCCATCGCGTCGCGATAGATGTTCACTGCCGCGTCCAATCCATCCGCCTGAATTTCCCCGTCAACTTGCGGGAAGGACTGCGGCGCAACCGTATTGGGCAGGTAGCGCAGTAAATAAAAAGCGCCGCCTGAACCGGCGACAATCGCTAGAATGACAACGACCAGCAGTGCATTCACCAGAATCCGGCGCAACTTCATGGGTGATCCCTCCAAACAAAGGCTGATTATTTATCAGAACTATATTTGCCCCCGCCCATTCCAATGAGATTGGGATGAGTCAATGAACCATCTGGCATTAACCCCCCCACAGGGTGGGTTGGTTACGCGGTGATCCAACCCGGGTGAGATTTAACAAACGCCGCGCATTGCGTTGCAATGCGCGGCGCATATCACCTATGGATCAATCCTGACTGCCCCTCGATTGGCAATCCACGCAGCCGGGGAACGGCTATTTCAATCCTTCGATCACCTTCAACAACTCATCTTTGTATCGTTTGCCCGGCTCGCCGGCGTTGCGGAACAGATTGAAATACAATCCGCCGTCCATCCATTCCAACTGCTCGGTCGGGTCGTTGAAACGGTACACCACCTGCAATTCACCAACAGGAACCACCTCACACGCGGCGCCGGCGGCTGGATCGCAGGAAGTGGCCGCATATGCCGGGGCTTTGGCAAA
>JACRAG010000170.1 GCA_016213455.1 Anaerolineae bacterium
TCGATGGCAAACACCTTGCCGGCTCCATGCTGCAGCATACAATCGGTAAACCCACCGGTCGAGGCGCCCACGTCCGCGCACAGCCGGCCTTGCAGATCCGCCAGTCCAAAGGCTTCCAGCGCCGGTTCCAATTTTTCACCCCCCCGCGAAACAAACCGCGGGCCTGCTTCCACGACAATCTCCGCCTGTGCGGCAATTTTCTTACCCGGTTCGGTGATCACCTGCCCATCCACCCGCACCTCACCTGCCAGAATCAACTTCTGGGCCAGGCTGCGAGACTCAGCCAGACCACGGTCAGCCATCAAGACATCCAGACGTTCTTTCTCGATCCGCATACCACCGTACCTTTATAAATGGCGCAAAAATGCTTCGGGATGATTTAAGAAATCGCGCGTCAACTTCACATGTTCCAGGTCGTTGTAAGCCACACTGTGAACCCCATTGCCATCCAGGGTCAGTATCTCTGCTCCAGGAAAAGCCATGAGAATGGGTGAATGGGTGGCGATGATAAACTGCCCCCCTTCTTCCACCATCTGCTTCAATAAGGCAAGCAGTCCCAATTGGCGCACCGGCGAAAGCGGCGCTTCAGGCTCATCCAGCAGATACAGTCCGTCAGGGACAAACCTTTCACGGAACAAGAGCAAGAAGCTTTCGCCGTGAGATTGGTTGTCCAGCCCCTCGCCATAACGGTTCTGCATATCACCCAGCTCGCGGGCATAAGGCATTTTTGCCAGGTCGCGTGCCAACGCCGACCGCCCGCCATATTCTTCATCCACTGCAGCCATATCGCGCTGCATCTCGGCTTTGATCTGCGCCATCCTGCGGGCATACCCAAAAAATCCTCCGCACGCAGGAAGAATCCCCGCCGGGTTCGCTTGTTCCACACCAGGCGGAAATAGTGGCTCAACTCACGCTGCGGCGCCAGCGCCGGGTCGCGATTCACCGGCTCGGAGCCTATCGTAGGCAGTAAAACCGCGCACGCCAGGGCTTCCATCAACGTGGATTTGCCCGCGCCGTTCTCACCTACCAGGAAAGTGACCGGTGCGCTGAAGGTCAAAGTATGCAGGGCTTTGATCACCGGAACAATAAATGGGAACTGCCCGTCCAACCGTTCAGGCCAGTTCTGCCGCTCAACAGCTCGTAAATGCAGAGTCATTCCGATCCTCGGAACCTTTCCTATCCATTGAATAATTTATGCTATCATAGTTTTCATGATTAAAGCCCTCATCAAAACCATGCGTTTGCGTCAATGGACGAAGAATGCTTTCATTCTGGCCGCCCTGGTGTTTGACCGGCAAATCAGCCTGACCAACACCACACCGCTGATCCGCTCTCTGGGCGCTTTCTTTTTGTTCTGCCTGCTTTCGTCCAGCGTATATCTCATCAATGACATCATCGATGTGGAGGCGGACCGCAAACACCCCACCAAGAAAAATCGGCCAATCGCTTCGGGCAAGCTGCCCATCCCTGTCGCGGTCGCGGCGGCGATTGTCATCATCATCATCGCGCTGCCGCTCTCATACCTGCTTTCACCCATGTTGGGCGTGATCGCGCTGGCTTACCTGCTGCTCAACCTGGCCTATTCCAACTGGCTCAAACATATCCCCCTGGTGGATGTGATCGTGCTGGCGATGGGATTTGTTTTGCGGGTCGGCGCCGGCGTGGTCGTGATCAACGTGGAACGCTTCTCGCCCTGGCTTTATGTGGTCACGACTCTCTTTGCGTTATACATCGGCTTTGGCAAACGCCGGGCAGAACTCACGCTGGTGGCAAACGGCAGTGGAACGCGTAAGGTGCTGGATGGTTACAATGTGCCGCTGCTTGACCAGCTCATCACCATTGTTTCCTCATCCACCATCCTGACGTACAGCCTGTACACCTTCTCAGCAGTAAACCTGCCAACCAATCACACCATGATGCTGACCATCCCCTTCGTGATGTACGGCATTTTCCGCTATCTGTATCTGATTCAGGTCAAACAGGAAGGCGGCGCGCCCGAGGAAATGCTGCTCACCGACCGCCCGCTGCAAATCACCATCGCCTTGTGGGGCCTGGCTGTCCTGGCTATTTTTTACATCCAGTAATTCATGCCCGCAATCACCGGCTCCGCGCCCGGAAAAATCATCCTGTTTGGCGAACACGCCGTCGTATATGGACGGCCTGCGCTGGCTGTGCCGGTCAACCAGGTCCAGGCCAAAGTATCCGTGTTTGCCGCTCCTGGCGCTGAACCCGGACAGGTGATCATTGATGCACCCGGCATTGGCCTGAAAACCGGGTTGGAACGCCTGCCACAAGATCATCCCCTGGTGCTGGCTGTATTGGGCGTGATGAATCACTTGAGTTTATCCCGACTGCCGGCTTGCACGCTGCGCATCACCTCCACCATCCCCATTGCCGCCGGCTTGGGTTCTGGCGCGGCAGTGAGCGTCGCCATTGCCCGGGCGCTTTCTTCCTTCCTCGGCAAGCCGTTGAACGACGAAAACGTCAATGAGATCGCTTTTGCGGTTGACCAGGCTCATCATGGTACGCCATCCGGCGTGGACAACACCGTCATCACCTACAACCAGCCGGTTTACTTTGTGCGCGGGCAGCCCTTTGAGCGATTGCCGGTCAAATACCCATTCACCCTGGTGATCGGCAATACCGGGGTGCACAGCGCTACCGCGGCGGTGGTCAGCGAGGTTCGCCGGCGCTGGCAGTCGGACCCGAACCGCTACGAAGCCCTGTTTGACCGGATCGCCGACTTATCCCGCCAGGCCCGGCAGGTCATTGAGCAGGGCCACCCACCTGACCTGGGCCCCTTGATGAACGCCAACCATGCCTTGTTGATCGAAACCGGCGTGTCATCCGCGGAACTGGACCGGCTGGTGGATGCTGCGCGCGCGGCAGGCGCGCTGGGCGCCAAATTGTGCGGCGCCGGTTGGGGTGGCAACATGATCGCCCTGGTTGAACCCGGATCAGCTGATCGGATTGTCGATGCATTGAAGAACGCCGGCGCGGTCAACACGA
>JACRAG010000174.1 GCA_016213455.1 Anaerolineae bacterium
CCATTTTGCACCCACGCGCCAGTGGATCATGCGTGCCAGCAGGTCTGCCAGCCCGGCTTTGCCGCTGCGCATGGCTGTGGCAACCAGCGCTCCGGTAAGTGGACCGTAAACCGCAAGGCTGAACAGGATGGAGAGGAACACATGCTGTCCGTTGGTAAATCCGGTCGCGGACAATTGAGCGAAGTTCGCCATGGTCGGCAGGAGATAACCCTGTTGACCGGCGATCACCAGCGCGGGGATCCAGCACAACCAGGTGATGCCAAAGGCCAGAATGATATAGACCGCCATGGATTTTTGCTCGTTGGTCCGCGCAGATTGGAAATTCATTGGCCCTCTTTGTTGTGATTGGTTGTTGGATTCTTAATCGGAGGTCATCAGGGCAGCAAATCGCAACCGGCTGAAGCAGGTGTGATCAGCACTGTACCATTGGGATGGTTTATTATACCCATAACTCCGGTTTCTATTCTCTTGTGGCAGTCCATGAAAAGTTTTCCAGCCAGCCTGAACTCCCCTCCCGCTGCTGAACGCCGCAGGGGGTGGTCGGACCAGAGACGATGTGATCCATTCAGGCTTGTTGGATCAATACCCGTTCATGACCCATTGGATGGATGCCTGGCAGATGCATGTAACGAAGATGCCTTTGATTGCATCCATCCCAATCCCATGGAACGGGTACTCAGTTTTCCGCCCGCTGCTTCAAAGCCCGATCCATGGCTTCGAAGCCTTTTTTGGATTGGGTGTCGATGTCTTTTGCCTGTGTGGGAACCAGCAGCCCGTGGAAGAGCTCTTGGTCGATGAAATGGACGCTGCCTGTCTCGGTGCGTTCAATGATGAAATGGTGTTCGCCGCGGAACAAAAAAGGAAGACCGACATGGTAGGTCCAGCAGAGTTCCTGGTTGGGCTCGAGCTTGATCACGGTGCAGTGTAGGGTCAAATCACTTTTGTCCGAGTGGACAGCGATATCCTCTTTTTCACCCACTTGTGCCGTTCCAAGCGCCTGGCGAATGAACGGGTTCCATTCAGGGTAGTGGTCGAGGCCGGTCAAGATCGACCAAACTTTTTCGGGTGATGCCTGGATGTCGATTTCGGTGCGAAGTTCTTTCATGGTTACTCCATTTGCCGAAATTGGTGCATGGGAAAACCGGCGCAGCCATCCAGACCGGTAAATGGGGTTGGGATGGGGCACCGTGCCTGATTATCAGCATAGCACAATTGAAAACAAATGGGTCAAGTCGAAGGATTTTTGTTCGCGCGGCGTTTGTTGCGCACAAACCGCACCACCACCGCCAGGCTCAACTGCCCGGTGGCAGCCACCAAACCGGCAAAAGGCATGACCAATTCGGAAAGGATGGGTGGTCATCATTGGATCCCCCCAATAACTTACTTATTGATTTTTCTCCCACCAAAAAGGTGCATTAATCGTTGTCGGGCCGGCAATTGGAGTGATACCATCACCCTCCAGGCCCACAGTCCATATTTCTCCATAGTCAATTCTGCTAATCGAATAAACCACTAAATCACCATTTGGGGAAAACTGAACATTGGACAAAACGTCTTGTGTTGGAATTACCAGGTCCTTTTCCATTCCCGAATTAATGTCTAGCAATACAATACGATAATAGCTATTTCCCTCTTTTTCCTCCTTAACCCGGAAAGCGATTTGCGAACTGTCTGGTGACCAATCCGCTGAGAACCCGCCAGATACCGAAAATCCTTGTTCTGGAACGTTTCCCATTTTAGCAATGGGCTCGCATCTTCCCGTTGATCGATTAGCTAGCCATAGATATTGAACCCAACCTTCGCCTTCAGTTGTCTCCATTCCACCAACCCATAATAATTTTTGACCATCAGGCGACCATTTTAAAGTATGAAGCTCAGTATCTTTGCCATTTTCAACTCTGCATAGTATTTCACGAGAGGAAGGATCGCCAGTTCTCCAAATGCTAATTTCATTCATCCAAGGATTGTTCTTGCCGCTATATGGATGGTAAGACAATGCGCCGGCAATTAAATTTCCATCTGGAGAAAAGGCCATATCATCCATTTCAGGGAAAATCCCATCGTGCTCAGATGCCTCTAGCATCACTCCTTTTCCATCTGTTACTTTGATTAATGAAGCACTTGATAAATTATCCGTATCGATATGGGCTAGAAAATATTTCGCATCCGGTGACCACCGATAAAATTCGATTAAAGTAAAACCATACTTCTGTCTTATGGCTATGTTTTGTCCTGAAGACATCTCATAGATTGTCCATACTGCTCCTTCTCTCTCTGCAGATTGATAAGCGATATAAGCATCATCTGATGTTATTTGAAGCGATAAGAGCCGCGGGTAGTCAGCCATAGAACCAAAGCCAAGATCAAGCTTTGTCGTTGGCTTCTCTTTCCGTTTCCCCTTTTCATCAATTTTTACTTCTTCCAGTTCAATATCAGCATTCTTCCCTTTTCGGTGTGGATACCAAATACTATCTAGTTCCTTGCCCGGAACTTTCTCATCCAGATAAACTAATTGAGGGGTGGGAAAGAGTTCGGCTACAGGGGTGGTCATAGGTTCTGGGGTTGAGGTGAGCGGCGGCCAGAGTTCATCAGTAGGCCAACCTTCTGGTGGAACTGGCGTTAAGACATTGGCAGTTGGCTGAATGGTAAAAGTAACTGTTGGAATTTCATATGTTGAACTAATTTCTGGTGGAGGATAACCAATCTCAGTTGATGTCGGGTCAGGTGAAAGGGATATCGGGCGACGCAGTATGATTAAGAGGATCGCTGATAATAACAAGAGAAACAGAACAATTGCAATTACTCCAAAACTACTCAAAGAATTGAAGCGCTTTTTCATAAGATTCTCTCCGTAATTTAATCGGTGAAATCATAGAAAAGAGGAGAAAAGCTTGATGGTATAAGCGACAGAAAAGATGAATTTCCGGTGCGCCGTCTATTCTGCCGGATGTTTCATTTCACCCCTTTGGCAATCGTATCCAAGAGCAGAAACATGCTTCCCGAAGGGGAGAAGCATTCCTTCAAACGATTAACTTAAACAATAAAGAGGATTTGCTGGGAATATACAAACGGGTAACTGTGGAATATTTTCCCCTACAATCATATATGAAAAAAAAGGATTATTACGAAGGATTTTTAGTCGCGCGGCGTTTGTTGCGCACAAACCGCACCACCACGATCACGCCGGCGAGGACCACCACCGCCAGCACCACATCTTCCCAGACCGCCAGCCATTCCAGTACGCGTTCCCAGTTGTCGCCCAGCAGGTAGCCGGCCGTGGCGAGCAGTAGATTCCACAGGCCGGTGCCCAGCGCCGAGAAGAACAGGAAGCGCTGCATGGGCATGTTCGACATGCCAGCCGGGATGGAGATGAGGCTGCGCACCAGGCTGACCAGCCGCCCAAAAAATACCGCCGCAGGCCCGTGGCTGCGGAAATAGGTCAGGGTTTTGATCAGGTCTTCTTCGCTGACTCCCAGGTAAACGCCAAAGCGGCGCAAGAAACCACCGATGCGTTCGGGGGTCAGGCGGCTGCCTAGCGCGTAGAAAACCAGCGCGCCAGCCAGCGCTCCCAGCGTGCCGGCGATGATCACCCCCGCCAGGCTCAACTGCCCGGTGGCAGCCACAAAACCGGCAAAAGGCATGACCAGTTCGGAGGGGATGGGTGGGAAGACCGTTTCCAGAAACATGACCAGCGCGATGCCGGGATAACCCAGGCCGACGATCGTCGCTTCAATCCATTCAACCAGCGCAGCAATCCATTCCGTCATGGGTCCATTTTACCCGGAGCGGGCCTGATTAGACCAATTTTTGCCTAATCCTGGGTAGGAATGGCCCGTGATATAATGCCCATCATCCTATGAAGCGCGCCCTCATCCTGCTTTTCTGCCTGTTGCTCGCTGCCTGCGGGATGGTCCCTGGGGTGGGGCCTGCGCCTGCTTCCAGTCCAACCGCGACAACCGTCCCCACCGCGACGGCCACACAGACGCCCACGCTCCTTCCGACACCGACTGCCACGCCGACCATCACGCCCACCGCCACGCCGGAACCCTGCCGCGAACGGTCTGGGCGCTTTCAACGCTTTAAAATCTTATCGGCGGACCTGAAAAAACCGCTGGAGTACCAGATTTACTTTCCGCCCTGCTATGACGACTCGGGTGAGACGCGCTACCCGGTGCTGTATATGTTCCACGGGCAGACCTACAAGGACGACCAGTGGCCGCGGCTAGGGATCGGGAAAGCCGCCAATGCTGTGATCAACGCCGGCGCGCGCCCATTTTTGATCGTGCTGCCATATGAGGTGGATACCTTCGCCGATCCCTACCAGCCCGGATTCGGCACAGCCGTGGTGGATACCCTTATCCCCTGGATTGACTCTTTCTATCCGACCTGTACCGAGCGCGCCTGCCGCGCTGTGGGCGGACTTTCGCGCGGCGGGGCCTGGGCGTGGATGCTCGGGCTGGATCACCCTGAGCTGTTCAGCCGGGTGGGCGGGCACAGCTTTGTGCCGTTCCACGGCATGGACCTGCGCTTGATCCGCCAGCTGCGCGCTTTGAAGGACCAGCCGCTGCCGCTGTTGAAGGTGGATATGGGTACAGATGATATCTGGCTGCCCACGCTCAAGGATTACCTGAAGCTGGCCGAGACATTGAAGCTGGAATATACTTACCAGATTTACAAAGGGTATCACGACGAGAAGTATTGGTCGGCGCATGTACTGGATTACATGAATTGGTATGCCGACGGCTTCGCCGAGGCGCCCGAAACCCCATAAGCTTGTCCCATCAGCGGGAGGTCGCCGCGCCCACCGCGACGATATGACGAAGCCATATCCTTCGTGCAACCCCAACCCACAGCGGGTGTTTGCTGCTCTCGCCTGTTACGCATCCTCATGTCTCTTGTGAGGTCGCCGCGCCCACCGCGACGATATGATTTGATATAGAACGACCAGCATCTCTTGTAGGTCGCGGTTTCGGGCGGGTGGAATCTATGGCGGGGCGAACCTGGGTCCCCCCGAAACCCGACAATGTGCGGTTACAAAACGCCAGGAGGGAGGTCATCCCGTCATTTCAGCCGCAACTGCCTGTTCATACGCCGCAAATTTGGCCTACAATGAAGGGTGGAGGGATAAAACCATGCGGATTGACCAGCAACTTGCCTGCCAGACCTTTCCCTGCACGGATGTGAATACCGGCGGGTATGCCATTCCAACCCTGGAAGTTGACCCCGCCGCGGTGCGGATCGTGCTCATTTCTGAGTGTGCGCCGGCGGACCCGGCTGACGGCTATTATGCCGGACCGGAGGCGCTGTTCGTCCAGACCACCCTGCAGGCCTTTCGGGACGCCGGCGCGGCGGTCGAGTCCATCGAGGATCTCCTGTCGATGGGCGTGTACCTGACCAGCGCGATCAAGTGCGCCAAGACCGGTTATGGGATTGCCACCCCCACCGTGCAGCACTGCTCGCATCTGTTGGAGCGCGAGCTGGCGCTCTTCCCCAACGTGCGCGCCTACCTGCTGATGGGTGACGCGGCGATCAAGGCGGTGAATGCGGTGGCGAAGCGCTGCGGCGAGGGGCGCGTGATCCCGGCAGGGTCCACCTACAAGATCCGGGATGCCGTGTACACCTGGCGCGGAGCGCGCGCCTTCCCCTCCTATTTGCAGGCAGGGCCGAGCTTTTTCATTGAAAAATCCAAACGCGCGATGATTGCCCAGGATATCGCGGCGGCTTTGCGGGTGTAACCTGCCGCTTGCCTGTATAATGGGGGTGTGAGCTCATTGAATCCTGCCGATCACCTGTTGAACGATATTGAAGTGCGCGTGATTGCGTTCAGCCTGCGCGGAGAGAACCTGCATGTGCTGCTGCAGCCCGTGGAAGGCGGCGTGAACGTGTGGGAAATTCCAGGCAGCCCGGTGAGCGCCGGTCAATCCCTGGAGGAGGCTGCCAGTGGACGCCTGAACTGTCTGACCGGCTTGCGCGAGACCTACCTGGAGCAGCTCTACAC
>JACRAG010000177.1 GCA_016213455.1 Anaerolineae bacterium
AACCGTGGAATCTCGGGCAATCGTGCGGTGGATCTGCACGCGCGCTGGAAGGCTGACTGCCTTGAGCTGCACCCGGATTGGGTATCCATCCTGATCGGAATCAATGACACCTGGCGGCGGTATGACAGCCATGATCCAATGCCTCTGGATGGGTTTGCTCAGCATTACCGGGCGGTGTTGGAGAAAACCCGGCGTTCGGGGGCGCAGATCATCGTGTTGGAGCCATTCCTTTTACCTATTCCGGAAGACCGGCGCGCCTGGCGGGAAGACCTGGACCCGAAAATACAGGTTGTGCGCGACCTGGCCCGTGAATTTGCCTCAGTTTATGTCCCATTGGACGGCATTTTCGCGGCTGCATCGGTCGAGCGCCGCTGTGATTTCTGGCTGCCGGATGGGGTGCATCCCAGCCAGGCCGGACATGCGCTGATCGCGCAACACTGGCTCAAAGCTGTGGGAGCTTGATTAATCACAGAATCAAACCAGCGAGCCAGCCGGCTCGCTGGTTTTGACATTAATACGTGTTCTTATTCTTCCAGCGTGGTCAAATCACCTTCAGGCAGGTCTTGCGCGCGCGCCTTGAGCACGCGGCGCATGATCTTGCCAGACCGCGTTTTGGGAAGCTGGTTGACGATGGTAATTTTCTCGGGGCGAGCAATCGGCCCCATCTCGTGGCCCACATGGGCGCGCAGTTCGTCTGGCAGGCCTTCGTAAGGTTCCACTCCACTGCGCAAAATCACATAGGCGTAGATGGCATTGCCCTTGATGTCGTGCGGCAGGCCAATCGCCGCGGCTTCGGCGACCGTAGGATGGCTGACCAGCGCACTCTCAATTTCCGCGGTGCCCAGGCGATAGCCTGAAACCTTGATCACGTCATCGACGCGACCGATGATCCAGAAATATCCGTCTTCATCGCGCCGGGCGCTGTCGCCGGTGAAATACATGCCGGGGAAACGCGCCCAATACTGGTTCACGTAACGGTCTGGATCGTTGTATATGGTGCGCAGCATGGCAGGCCAGGGGCGTTTTAGCACAAGATAACCTTCCTCACCGGCGGCAACCGCTTTGCCATTTTCGTCCACCACTTGCGCCTCGATGCCCGGGAAAGGTTTGGAGGCGCTGCCGGGTTTTAGGGGCGTTTCAGGCATGGGGGTGATCATAAACATGCCTGTCTCGGTTTGCCACCAGGTGTCCATGATCGGGCAGCGGCTTTTGCCAATCACCTCGTAGTACCAGCGCCAGGCCTCCGGGTTGATCGGCTCGCCAACACTGCCGAGCAGGCGCAGGCTGCTCAAATCGTGCCGGTTCGGCCAGGCTTCACCGAAGCGCATCAGCCCGCGGATGGCGGTCGGCGCCGTGTAGAAGATGTTGATGCCATATTTTTCGATCAGACTCCACCAACGGTTGGGGTAAGGATACGTCGGAGCGCCCTCGTACATGAATGAGGTGGTTCCCAGCAGCAATGGACCATAGACGATGTAGCTGTGCCCGGTGATCCAACCCGGATCGGCGGTACACCAGTAGCGGTCTTCCTCTTTGATGTCAAATACCCATTTAAGGGTGGTGGCGACGCCGACCATGTATCCGCCGTGGGTATGAAGAATGGCTTTGGGTTTACCGGTTGTGCCGGAAGTGTATAGCATGAACAACGGGTCTTCCGCGTCCATCTCCTCTGTTTCGCAGCGGGAAGCGCCGGAAGCCGTGCGGGCAATCGGCAGGTTCATCAATTCGGTGTACCAGTAATCCCTGCCATTTTCCATCACCACCGGTTGCCCGGTGCGTTTGACTACAATAACGTGCTCCACGGTGGCACAGCGTTTTAGCGCTTCATCCACAATGGCTTTCAACTCAACGATCTTGCCGTTCATAAAACTACCGTCGCAGGTGATGACCACGTTCGACCGGCTGTCTTCTATGCGTCCATGCAGGGCCTCCACGGAGAATCCACCGTAAACGACAGAATGCACCGCGCCGATTTTTGCGCAGGCCAGCATGGCAATTGGCAATTCTGGAATGCGTCCCATGTAGATGGTAACCCGATCACCTTTACGCACGCCCATACTGCGCAGCACATTGGCAAACATGCACACTTCCCGACTGAGCGCGTGGTAGGAGAAAGTGCGCTGTTCGCCGCTTTCACTTTCCCAAATCAAAGCCAGTTTATTGCGTCGCCAGGATTGTACATGGCGGTCCAGGCAGTTGTAGACGATGTTGGTGACCCCGCCCACAAACCATTTATAGAAAGGCGGATTGCTTTCATCCAGAACTTTGGTCCAGGGTTCAAACCAGACAAACTCTTTGGCCTGGTCTTCCCAAAAGCGCTGCAGATCCTGATCTGCCATACGAGCGAGAACATCCCGGTTGTTAACAATCGCTGACTCGACGGTTTCTGGCGACGGCGGGAAAATGCCGCGTAATCCTTGATCTGTCACCATGGTGGATCCTTTCTGTTATGGGGCACGAATCGTCAGGTAATCAAATTATAATAATTTCGATTGATATAATCAAATTATTCCGGATGGTTCTGCGTTCATGATTCAATCCGGCGAGATCAGGATCCTTTGGTTGGTTTGTGGGTTCTATCTGGTGGATAAAATGTTCAAATTCATTGCATTTCCGATGTAATTTGTTTTCCTTGATGCGTAACTCCGGCGCGATCCGGGTGTTTCAGGTTTTGAGCATATTGGTGAAAAAGAGCAGAGGTTGATTTATCGGATTGACCTTCTGTAGGGTTGAAAAGACTTTTCATTATGTCTGTAAACAAGCGTAAAGTCGAAAACGCCTGCGTCAACAGCTGAGCAGGCGAAGCTTTATGAATTTAAACATTGATGTATTTTGAGGAGGTACTATGCCTGTAACCAAACCTGTGGCAATCGTCGGCCTGGGAGCCATTATGCCCGACGCGAACGATGCGCCAAGTTTTTGGGAGAATATCAAACAGGGGCGGTATTCCATCCGCGATGTTCCATCGGACCGGTGGAATCCGGATCTCTATTACGACTCCAATCCTTCCAGCACCGATAAGACCTATTCAAAGATTGGTGGCTGGGTTACCAGCTTCAAGTTTGATCCCTTCAAAATGGGAATTGCCATTCCGCCGCGGGTTTTGATGCAAATGGATGAAGCCCAGCAGTGGGGCATCGCAGTGACCCGACAGGTCCTGGACCATTTCGGGTATCCGAAACGCGCATTGGATCTTTCACGAACCGCGGTGATTGTCGGCAACGCATTGAGCGGTGAACGACATTACATCACCACCATGCGCATCCGCACCCCTGAATTTATGCAAGCCTTGCGGGCCGTGCCTGAGTTTCAGAGTCTGCCACCGGCGCTGCAAGAGGCGCTGGTGGAGGGCATGCGCGGTAATGTGCAAAAAAGCATTTCGGATATTACCGAAGATACGATGCCGGGTGAGTTGGGCAACGTGATCGCCGGGCGTATCGCGAATGTTTTCAATTTCCAGGGTCCCAACTTTGTCACCGACGCGGCCTGCGCATCTTCGTTGGCAGCACTGCACGCCGCGGTTGAAGGGTTGAACGACGACCAGTTTGACGCAGTGATAACCGGTGGTATTGACCGGAACATGGGCGTGGAAGGCTTCGTCAAGTTTTCCAAGATTGGCGCGTTAAGCGCTGACGGCTCTCGTCCTTATGCAGATGGCGCCAACGGCTTTGTGATGGGCGAAGGCGCCGGTTTATTCCTGTTAAAACGCCTGGAAGATGCAGAACGTGACGGCGACACTGTGTACGGGGTCATTCGCGGGATTGGTTCCAGCAGCGATGGCAAGGGCAAGGGTATCACTGCCCCCAACCCAACCGGTCAGCAGCAGGCGATCGCCCGGGCCTGGAAACATGCCGGTGTGGACCCCAAAACCGTAGGCCTGATTGAGGGGCATGGAACATCCACGCGTGTAGGGGACGTGGTTGAAGTCAACAGCTTGAATGCCATCTTTGGCCAATTTGGTTTGAGCGCAGGCCGGATCGCGCTGGGATCAGTCAAATCCAATATCGGCCATTTGAAATCCGCGGCGGGTGCGGCGGGTATGTTGAAAGTGGTCATGGCTTTGCACGAAAAGGTGCTGCCGCCATCGGTGAACTATGATCGTCCCAATCCTAATATAGAATTCGGGTCGATCCCTCTGGCGGTCAATACGCAATTGCGGCCCTGGGAAGTGAAACAGGGCGAAGTGCGGCGCGCGGGCATCAGCTCGTTCGGGTTTGGGGGAACCAATTTTCATGTGGTGATGGAGGAATATATTCCTGGTATGTTATCCGGTGAACCCCGCCCGTTCCAGGGCGTTAATGTGCCTGCCGCTGCCGCAGCTGCCATTCCTGCAGCCGCTGTGCAAACTATGACGATCCCAACAACCACCGCAGCAGCGG
>JACRAG010000178.1 GCA_016213455.1 Anaerolineae bacterium
CCCCCCGCCAAGGTGGCTCAACTGCTGGCTTTTGGCGCGCGCGTGCTGCTGGTGGACGGCACCTATGACGACGCGTTTGACCTGACCGTGCAGGCGGCCCAGGAATTTGGCTGGTACTGCCGCAACACCGGCTACAACCCGTTCACCGTGGAAGGCAAGAAGAGCGCCGCCTTCGAGATTTGGGAACAGCTGCTCCTGTCGCAGCGCCTGGACCGCCCGCTGTGCCTGTTCGTGTCGGTGGGTGACGGCAACATCATCTCCGGCATCCACAAGGGTTTCAAGGACCTGCAGGCGCTGGGCTGGCTGGAGCACATGCCGCGGATTTTTGGCGTGCAGGCGCAGGGATCGGCGGCGGTGGCGCAGGCCTTTTTTGCCGGCAGCGAGGCCATTCAACCGGTGCGCGCAGACACGCTGGCTGACTCCATTTCGGTGGACCTGCCGCGGGATGGGGTGCGCGCGGTGCGCGCTGCGCGCGAGACGGGCGGCGGGTATGTACTGGTCTCGGATGAGGAAATTTTGCGCGCCATTGCGGCGCTGGGTCCGGCGGGGATCTTCTCCGAGCCGGCTGGGGCGGCTGCCTGGGCCGGTCTGGTGAGCGCGTTGGGCCAGGGCCTGGTCTCGCCGGATGACCCGCTGCTGGTGATGAACACCGGCTCGGGGTTGAAGGATGTGCGCGCCGTGACGCGCGCCGTGGGTGAGGCGCCGGTGATTGCGCCTCGCCTGGACGCGGTGCGCAGCGTGCTGGCTCGCGAGGTTTGATCAACTTTGAATGTCATCGTTGTCCATGCTTTTGTTAAAGTCTTATCTGACAACCCCACCCCCTTTTTCCCCCGCCCCGCTGGCGGGGGATCCAGAGTTGTGAGGGTGAATGGGGTATTTGCCGGCTATTTCAAGAGACTTTAAGAAGACAAGCATCGTTGTCATACAATTGACCGGCGATTCGCCTGCCTGCGGTATAATTACTGCGCGGAAGATGTCTGAAAACCTGTAAAGGGGTTTGTGGTATGAATCCTGTCCTTTCGGTCATCGCTCCAATTTTCAACGAACACGACTCGCTCCCCGAGCTCTACCGGCGCGTCAGCGGCGTGCTGGACGGCCTGGGAGAAACCTGGGAACTCATCCTGGTGGACGACGGTTCGTCCGACGGCTCCACCGATATCATCCGCGGACTGGCACAGCAGGATGTGCGCGTGCGCCCGGTGATCTTTGCGCGCAATTTTGGACACCAGATTGCCGTTACTGCCGGGCTGGACTACAGCCGGGGCGATGCGGTGGTGATCATCGACGCCGACCTGCAGGATCCACCCGAATTGATTGCCGACATGGTGGCCAAGTGGCGCGAGGGCTACGAAGTGGTGTATGCCGTGCGCGCCGAACGCGAGGGCGAAAGCTGGTTCAAGCTTTTCACGGCCTCGCTGTTCTACCGCATGATCTACCGCATCACGGACGTGAAGATCCCGCTCGATACGGGCGACTTCCGCCTGATCGACCGCGCGGTGGTCAATGTGATGAACAGCATGCGCGAGCGGCACCGTTTTCTGCGCGGCATGGCTGCGTGGGTCGGCTTCAAGCAGATCGGCCTGCCCTACAAGCGCTCGGCGCGCTTTGCCGGAGAGACCAAATATCCCTTCCGCAAAATGTTCAAGCTGGCGCTGAATGCCGTCACCAGCTTTTCCTATTTCCCGCTGCAGCTCGCCACCTGGATTGGCTTCATTGCCGCGGGCATTTCGGCCATATTCATCCCGATTGTGATCATCGAGCGCCTGGCAGGGCTGCAGGCTTTTGCCGGGCAGGCCACCACGCTGGTGATGGTGCTTTTCCTCGGCGGGGTGCAGTTGATCAGCCTGGGCATTCTGGGCGAGTATATTGGCCGCATTTATGATGAAGTGAAGGGGCGTCCGCTGTATATTGTGCGCGATGCGCCCAAAAAGAACGATGAGACTGGAGATTAAGGAGAACTGATGGCAACGATTGACCTGACCGTACACCCTGAACGCTTGCAGCGCACGCTGCAGCGCGTGCGCGAACGCGGCATTCGCATTCCGACCTTCGCGCAGATGAAAAACCCGGCTCTGATTCCGGATGACGTGCGCGCGCGCCTGGCGCAGACCGGCCTGTGGGACGTGGCGCCGGTGAACCTGTTTCGCATCACCTGGAAAAACGAGCCCAAGGTGTCGGGGGGATTGTACGGCGGGGTCAACTACATCGAGCTGCCTTCCAGCCTGACCGGCACGCGCGCGCGTGTGATCGCCCTGGTGGGCAAATGGTTCCCCACCGGCGCGCACAAGGTCGGTGCGGCTTTTGGCTGCCTGGCTCCGCGCCTGGTGACCGGTCAGTTTGACCCGACCACCCAGAAGGCCGTGTGGCCTTCCACCGGCAATTACTGCCGCGGCGGCGCGTATGATTCGGCGCTGCTGGCCTGCCAGTCCATCGCCATTCTGCCCGAAGGCATGAGCCAGGAACGCTTCAAGTGGCTGTCCACGATCGCCGGTGAGGTGATCGCCACCCCGGGTAGCGAATCGAATGTCAAAGAGATCTTCGACAAGTGCTGGGAGCTGCGCAAATCCGGGCAGGATTTGATGATCTTCAACCAGTTTGAAGAGTTCGGCAACTACCTGTGGCACTACGATGTGACCGGGCACGCCATGGAAGATGTGCTCAAGACCGAGCTTGGCCCCAAAGACGCCTACCGCGGTGTGGCCCTGACCACCGGTTCGGCGGGCACCATCGCCTCCGGCGACTACCTCAAGCAGGTGTACCCCAACAGCAAGATCATCGCCAGCGAGGCGCTTCAGTGCCCCACGTTGCTGCAAAACGGCTTCGGCGCGCACCGCATTGAAGGCATTGGCGACAAGCACGTGCCGTGGGTGCACAATGTCAAGAATACCGACTTTGTCACCGCCATCGACGACAACGCCGTGGTCAAGATTGCGCGCCTGTTCAACGAGCCGGAAGGCCGCGAGTACCTGCGCCGCAAGGGCGTGCCCCAGAGCACGATCGACCGCCTGAACCTGCTGGGCTTCTCCGGCATCGCCAACGTGCTTTCGGCGGTCAAGTTTGCCAAGTACTACGAGCTGACTGAGAACGATGTGGTGCTGACCGTGCTGACCGACTCGATGGAGCTGTATGGCACGCGCCTGGAAGAGTACCGCGAGCAGTTCGGCGAGTTCACCGCCTTTGACGCCGCCGAGGCCTTTGCCGGCGCGCTGCACGGGCTGGGCACGGATGCGCTGATCGAGCTGAGCTACGCCGAGCGCAAACGCGTACACAACCTCAAGTACTACACCTGGGTCGAGCAGCAGGGCAAGACCTACGAAGAGATCCAGGCCCAGTGGTACGACCCGGATTACTGGACCTCGGTGCAGCGCCAGGTGGGCGAAATCGACCAGAAAATTGCCGATTTCAACCGCATGGCGGCTGTGTAAGCCTGTGATGATAAAGGGCGGTCCGCGGACCGCCCTTTTTGCTACCTGGTGGGGGTGACGATGAGCATTGATCCTGCTGCGCTTGTGCTGGTGTGCTATTTGCCCACGCCGCGTGACCTGGACCTGGCGCGCCTGCTGGGCTGGTACCGCATTCCGCTGCGCCGCGCGCCCAAGGTGATCAACGTGGAGGCGCTGGCAGTCTCCCCGGGGGCGGCTTTGGGCGAGGCCGAACGCTGGCAGGTGCGGCGCTGGGCGGCGGTGCGCGGGGTGGAGCTGACTACCCGCGCCGAGCGGCTGCGCGACGAGCCGCAGCATCCGCGCGCACG
>JACRAG010000173.1 GCA_016213455.1 Anaerolineae bacterium
CAGCCTGCACCCGATTTTTTGATGTCCTCCCACCTGGGGAACAAGGTGTCATTAAGCCAGTTCCGGGGCAAGAACGTGGTTCTTGTGTTTTTCCCGCTGGCCTGGACCCCGATATGAACGAGCCAGATCCCATCGTATGAGGCCGAAATGGCCTTGTTCGAGGGATTAAATACCCAGGTTCTGGGTATCTCGGTGGACTCGGTTCCCTGTCTGCAAGCCTGGGCGGATCACCTGGGCGGCATCAACTACCCGCTGCTTTCGGATTTCTATCCGCACGGTGAGGTTTCACGCTGCTTTGGCGTGCTGCGCGATGATGGAACTTCGGAACGCGCGCTTTTCATCATCGACGCGGAAGGTATCATCCGCTATATTGATGTGCATGATATTGCTTCCCAGCCGGATAACGAAGTGCTGCGCGACGTGATCCGTAAGTTGGATCCGGTGTCGGCGGCGAAAGAAGTGCGCCCGGCGGAGCCGGAGGCATTGCCTCTGCCGCACGGTGGGATTGTCATGTACTGCACGCCCTGGTGCGAAGACTGCAAAAAAGCGCGTTCCTGGCTGCAGAAACGCGGTTTCAAATACACAGAAGTGGATATCAGCCGGAACGCAAAGGCTGCCGCGCAGGTGCGTGCGTGGGCGGGCGGCAACCAGACGACGCCTACCTTTGACATTGATGGCACGATTATCGTGGATTTCGATGAAGCGCGCCTGAAGCAGGCGTTGAACGTGACTTAATTGGGGATTTCGAAAAACCGGGGAGTTTCCGCGCAAGCAGGAAACTCCCCGGTTTTTTTAATGGGTAACCATCCGGAAATGATTTCCCCCCACTACTGGTGTTGGAGGGACGGATACGGTGATTAATTTACGGATCGGTGCTTAATTTTCTTTCCAATCGCTGGCGGCATCGATGGCTTTGTAGTCTTCCTCGCTGAGTGCGATTTCCAGGCAGCCAAGAATATCGTTGAGCTGGTCGACTGAGTTGGCGCCGATGATGGGCGAGGTGATGGCTGGGCGCTGCAGCATCCATGCCAGCGACATTTGCGCAACGCTGGCATTGTACTGCCTGCCCAGGCTGTCGAGCAGTTCGATCAGGTTGTAATTGCGCTCGGTGAAGAAGCGTTTCAGGCCTTCGGCGCGGGCGCTGTCGGGCACCTGACCGCGGCGGTATTTGCCGGTGAGGAACCCACCCTGCAGCGGGCTGTACGGGATCACCCCCACACCCTGATCCAGGCAGACCGCTTCCAGCTCGCGTTCGAACTCGGCGCGTTTAACCAGGCTGTAGGGCGGCTGCACGGATATAAAGCGGTTGAGCTGGTCACGCTCCGAGATCCACATGGCTTTCATCAGGCGCCAGGCGGGTTCATTGGAGCAGCCGATATAATGGATTTTGCCCATTCTGACCAGGTCATCCAGGGCGCGCAGGGTTTCCTCCTGCGGGGTGTCGTAATGCGGCCAATGCGTCTGGTAGAGATCAATGTAGTCGGTCTGCAGGCGGCGCAGGCTGTCGTCCACGGCTTTCATCACGTGCCCGCGGCTCAACCCGTCGCCGTTGGGACCGCCCCACATGCGCCCGTTGAACTTGGTGGCGAGCACGATTTCCCGGCGGTTGCCGCGCGCCTTGAACCAGCGACCGATGATCTCTTCGCTCACGCCGCCGGGGTTGCCCGGCGCCCAGGCAGAGTAAATGTCGGCCGTGTCGAGAAAGTTTCCTCCTGCTTCCACATACGCGTCCATCACCTCAAAGGCGGTTTTTTCGTCTGCCGTCCAGCCCCACTGCATCGTGCCGAGGCAGATGCGGGCTACTTTCAATCCAGAATTGCCCAACCGGCGGTAATCCATACACACTCCTATGATTCGATTATTGGTTTAGCCATTGATCGCGCAGGCGCGAGGCGATCTCGTCCAGCTCGTCGCGCGCGGCGAAGGCGCCGTAGCCGGGCGGAAAGCGCAGGCCGAATCCGTCACCGCTGAAGCGCGGGAAGACATGCAGGTGAACATGGAAAACATCCTGGCCCGCCGCGGCGCCGTCAGCCAGAAAGAAGTTCACCCCTTCGGCAGGCAGGCCGCTGGCGCGCAGCGCGGCTGCGCAGCGCTGCCCCACCCGGAAAAGCCGCTCACCGTCCAGGGGGTCCAGTTCGGAGAGGGAAGCGGCGTGCCGGCGCGGGACGACGAGCAGGTGCCCGGTGGTGACCGGGTGGATGTCCATGAACGCGGCGCACAGATCGTCTTCAAAGATGAAGCTGCCGGGTGCGCGGCGCGCCAGGATTTCACAGAAAATACAAGTCATGCGGTGTGCTCCTGATGTTGAAGATGCGTAATTTGTCTTTAATGATTATCCACAAATTGCCGGATTTTGTACGCCGGATTTATCAGGTTTGCAGGGATTGACAGGCACAATCCAGGTGGTGGAAAGGTTAATCCTCTGCCTTAACCCATTCAGTTGATGATGGGAAGGTAGAAATGTCCGATACTTACCTTGTGGTTTCCCCGAAAAGGAAACGGATTGATCAGATGCTTAATAGATCATGTTGATGGTGGATTGGAGGACAGCCAGAATGAACAAAGCCCCGGAAGATGTGGCGGCGGTTCGCGCCGTGTTGGAGCAGTTCCAGGCCGGTTATACCCGGCGTGATGTGGAGCAGGTGGAAGCCTTTATGCGCTTGTTTAGTGAAGATGCCCGTGTTGAAGTGATTGGCACCAATGGAATTCGTCCTGGCGTGGAGGAGTGGTACCAATCGCCGGAAAGCGCGAGCAAGATGATCCGGTCGGATTGGGAAGGTTGGGGTGATGTGAGCCTGGATACTGCCCAGGCAGCCATTCACACCCATGGCGACACCGCATGGCTGGCAGCCTGGGGCCAGGTTACCCAGACCATCCCGGCTGAACAGACCATGCGGGGGTTTTTGGATTTCGTGCAGGAGTTGATCGGCACCTCCAGGGCTGCGCCACAGGAACTGCTGCTCTACATCCTGCGCGGTGGGACCAACACGCTTTACGAATTGGGGCGTGGCGAAACCTTTACCTGGCCGCTGCGTTTCACGGCGGTGCTGGTGCGGGAAGACGGCACGTGGAAATTCCACCAGGTGCACTTTTCGCTGCCGACCGTTTATTTTCCGGATGTGCGCGAAGTGCAGGGCAAAATTGATCTGTGAGGTTGGGCTTACTGCGTCAGCAGCGCCACGGTGCCGATGACCGCCAGGATGGCGGTGACGGTGGTGGTGAGGGCGATGATGTTCAGGCGGCTGATCGCCACCTCCTGCATATCCACGGTCAGGCGCATGTACTTATACAGGTTTTCCACCAGCTCGGTTTGCAGCGTCCCG
>JACRAG010000179.1 GCA_016213455.1 Anaerolineae bacterium
ATGTGCAATCGGGAGTTTCATCTCCCCATGGGAAGGTTTGGATACTGGCTGTTCCCCGGGCTGCTTTTTCCCATTCTGCTTCAGTCGGCAGCCGCATTCCAGCCCAGGCACAATAATCAGCTGCATTTTGCCATTTAACCCAAATGACTGGATAATTCGCAAAATCCGGATTTCCATAATAGGAAGTTCTGGTTTCAGAGCTGTTGTGTTTAGGCGGAGGGCAAGCTCCCGAAGCTACGCAAAGTGCATATTGGCTGTTTGTTACCTCATATTTGGTAATTTGAAAGGTATCCAACGCTACTGCATGAAGGGGCAATTCATATGCCGCACAGGAAGCATTATCATTATGGGCAGGATCACAGCCCATCTGAAATATTCCCGAAGGAATTGTTACCATTTCATCAGGATCAATTACCGGTTCCGAAAAATTTATTCCAGATGCCGACGGTGGGAGGGTAATCGAAAAATTGTCAGGATAAAGAACGTATCCTTTTTTACTGGCAGATAGCGTGTAGCTCCCTGATGACAGGCCAGTTAATACATAATATCCATTCACATCCGTCGAACCGGTAAAAGTTGCGACCGTCTGATTCTGCACAGGGAATTTTATGAATCGATGAGCAGTATCTGGCGACTGAAGAATTAAGTCGGTGGAAAAATGGTTTGGCGGTAAAGTTCGAGCAGGTGTGGTTGTTCCTGAAAAGGGTTGTAATATTGCAGGAAGGTAAATTTGGTGAGTCCAATCGGTTAATGTCGTAGTCGCTGTGATTAAAGCGCCAGCGATTGGATTGCCATCAGAATCGGTGACTTTTCCCGAAATAGCATAGGTGGGCGCCGGTGTAAGACTCGATTTTGAAGACTGAGGAATAAGCAGTGAAACCAAAGATACCAGAACGAGAAAAAATTTAAATCTTTTTTCCATAAGCCCCCATAATACTTAAAGAAGTTGTTAATAATTATACATGGTGAAATTCATACAAAGAAATGGTTTGAGCTTCACAAAGTAGTCATTTAACTTCAGGCGTTTCTCTCCCCCCTATCCCCCCGCGAAGCGCCAGCGGCACAGGCGCTTTTCCAGCCCGTCCACCAGAAAATACAGGCTCAGCCCCAGCAGCGACATCATCACAATCCCGGCGTACATGGCGGGGTAGTTGAGCAGGGTGCTGCCCTGAAAATAGATGTAGTAGCCCAAGCCCAGACGGGTGGCGAACAGCTCGGCGACATACAGCACCGCCACCGCCGTGCCGATGGACTGGCGCAGCGCGGTGAGGATGCCCGGCAGGCTGGCGGGCAGGTACACCAGGCGGAACAGCGCCCGCCGCCCGGCGCCCAGACTGCGCACCGAACGCAGCAGTTCCGGGCGCAGCGCGGCAGCCTGGTCGCGCACCAGCACCAGGATCTGGAAGAAGAGGATCAGGAAGATCACCAGGATCTTCGACAGGTCGCCGATGCCGAAAAAGAGCAGCAGCACGGGCACAAAGACCACTTTGGGGATGGGGTAGAGGATGTAGATCACCGGTGCGAAGATGCGGTCGAGGCGCTTGCTTTGCCCCAGCGCCAGCCCGGCGGGAGCCGCCAGCCCGATGGAGAGCAGGGTGGAGGCCACCACGCGCCACAAACTCGCCAGGAAATGGCGCAGCAGATCGCCGTTCAGCAGTTCGTCACCCAGCGCCAGCGCCACCGCCCAGGGTGAGGGCAGAATGGCCTGGTCCAACAGCCAGGCGAGCGCCTGCCAGACGACCAGCAGCCCGGCGGCTGCCAAGAGCAGATCGCGGCGCTTCATCCCAGCAGCCTTTCGCGCAGTTCGCGCACCACCGCCTGGCACTGCGCCGATTCGCGGTAGCCGGGGCGGCCCACGCCGGGGTTGTCGATGACCTGCGGGACTCGGTTGGGCGGTTGCCCCAGCAGCAGAATTTTCTGACCGAGCACGGCAGCCTCCTCGATGGCGTGGGTGACGATCAGCAGCGTCAGGTGCTGCTCGGCCCACAGCTCCAGGGTCAGGTCCTGCAGCCCTTCGCGGGTCAGCGCGTCCAGCGATGAGAACGGCTCGTCCATCAGCAGGAGGTCAGGCTGCAGCGCCAGGGTGCGCGCGATGGCGGTGCGCTGACGCTGCCCGCCGGAGATCTGCCCGGGGAACTGCCCGGCGACGTCCAGCAGGCCCAGGCGCTCCAGCCAGGCGTCCACGTCGAGGGTAGGGGTGTAATCGCGGGGGGCATGCACGCCGTCGGGGCCGTAAAAGTTGCGCACGCGCAGCCCGAGGGCGGCGTTTTCGCGCACGCTGGCCCAGGGCAGCAGCCCGTAATCCTGGATGATCAGGCCGGTGTGGGGGCGCGGGCGCAGCATGGGCTGGCCTTCCACCAGCACGCGCCCGGCGGTTGGCTGCGCCAGCCCCGCCAGCAGGTTGAGCAGGGTGCTCTTGCCGCAGCCCGATGGCCCCAGCACGGCCCAGGCTTCGCCGCGCTGCGCCTGCCAGTCGAATCCATCAAAAATGGGCGCGCCGTGGGCGTATGCGAAGGTCAGCCTTTGCAGTTCAAGCATGCCATGCCGGCTTTCAAGGCAGGAATTCGGCCGTCACCGTGCTGTCGTAAGCCACATCCACGCTCAGGTAGCCTTTGTCTTTGGCCCAGGCCAGCGCATCCGCGTACTGCTCGGGGGTGGGCACGCCCGCTTTGACGAAGGCCGGCACCACGAACGAATCGGCCAGGCTGGGCGGCAGGATCTTCTGCTCTGCCAGCAGCGGTTTCCAGCGGTTGGGGTCAGCGTTGATCAACGTCACGGCTTCTTCCAGCCCTTTGAGGAAGGCCTTGACCGCTTCGGGGTTCTCTTCCAGCGTGGCTGTGCGGAAGGTCCAGGTGGAGAAGCTGTATTCGGGGTGGCTGGAGTCTGCCAGCACCACCGTGGAGCCGCCCAGGGCAGCCGCGGAAGCCAGCGGTTCGGGCAGGACGGCTGCCTGCAGCTCGCCGCTGTTCAACAATGCCAGGCGCGCGTCGATCTTGGGCACCGAGACGAACTTCACGGCAGCCGGGTCCACGCCTTCGGCTTCCAGCAGGCGCTGGGTGACGTATTCGATCACCGTGCCCTCGGAAATGCCGACGGATTTGCCCGCCAGATCTGCCGGGGAGGTCACGCCGGCTTGCGGGTTGGCCAGCAGGCTGAACAGCGCGGCGCCCGGCGCGGAAGCGCGCGCGTAACGCACCACCTTGACGTTGGCCTTTTCCTTGTTGTTGAACATGGCCGAGACGACCTCGTTAATCTGTCCGTCGGCCTGCCCGCTGGCAATCAACTGCTCGCGTTCCGGCGCAGAACCAGCCGGGATGAACTCGACCGTCAGGTTGTATTTGGCAAACAGGCCCTGGTCCTGGGCCACCAGGACGGGCAGCGTATCCAGAATGGGCAGCGCGGTCACCTTGAGCGAGGTGGCGGCGGGGGTGGCGTTTTGTGGGGCGCAGCCGATCAGGCTGGACAGCAGGATCAGGACAATAAGCATGAGCAGAAGATGTTTTTTCATCGGATGGGTCCTCTGGCATAAGGGTTGCATCGTATGCTGGAGATTATATCAGCACCTAACAGTTGCTTTACAAACCCATGCACAAGCCCGGCCTACCGGCAGGCTCGCTTGACACGCCATATTGGCTGTGTTAAAGTAAACAAAAGGCCTATGGAATTGGCTTAAATTCCCGCGGAAATTTGTATTAAGGAGTGCCACCTTGACTAGATCTCGCACACAGATGATGGTTGACCGGCTGCGCGAGCTGCAGGCCTCTTCACCTGACATTGAAGCCTCAGCGATTGTCAGCGTTGATGGTCTGACGATTGCCTCCGCACTCCCTCAGGGGGTTGAGGAAGATCGTGTTTCCGCGATGTCTGCGGCCATGCTTTCGCTGGGTGAACGCATCGCCAATGAATTGGGCCGCGGTTCATTGGACCAGGTGTACATCAAGGGTGAAAAAGGCTATGTGGTGCTGATGTCAGTCGGTGAAGAAGCCGTGCTGACCGCTCTGGCGCGCGAACAGGCCAAGCTCGGCCTGATCTTCCTGGATATGCGCCGGGCTGCCGAAGATCTGACCAAACTCATCTGAGAGGAAGCCTGCCATGGAGCCGATCCCGAGAAGCGGATTGTACTACCCCAATAAAATTGCCCGCCTGGCGCTGACCGCGCTGGAAGAGGTGATGGGTAAAAACGGCCTGAACGCCATTCTCAATCTGGCGAACCTGAACCATTTGATCGCCAACATGCCGCCCGACAACCTCGAGCGCGCTTTCGATTTTGCCGATTTTTCCATGCTTAACGGCGCGCTGGAGACCATGTACGGTCAGCGCGGCGGGCGTGGTCTGGCGCAGCGCGCCGGGCGCGCGGTGTTCATGGAAGGGCTGCGCAATTTTGGCGCGCTGGCTGGCGCCGGTGACCTGGCCTTTAAGATCCTGCCGCTCACGACCAAGCTGCGTATCGGCATTCCGGCCATGGCCAAAATCTTCTCCTCCACCAGCGACCAGTTGAGCACGGTGGAAGAGAAAGACGATCATTACGTCTACACCATCCACCGCTGCCCGGTATGTTACGGCCGCCACACCGAAAAAGCCTGCTGCCACATGGCCACCGGCCTGCTGCAGGAGGGCCTCAAGTGGGTCTCCGGCGGGCGCGAGTTCCGCGTGGTTGAGACCAACTGCATTGCCGCCGGCGAAAAAACCTGCGACTTCAACATCTACAAAGAACCCATTTCTTGATCCGGCGGAGCAGCGGGTGGACGAGGTAAAGCTGACCAATTCATCGAATGGCGCGCCGACAATCCTGATTGTTGAGGATGACCTGGACATCGCGGATATGCTCACGGCATATTTCCGCGCGCAGGGTTACGTTGTGCAATCGGTGAATTGGGGCGAGGACGGGGTGCGCGCCGCGGCGGCGAGCATGCCCGACCTGATCATTCTGGATATCCGCCTGCCCGACATCGACGGTTTTGAGGTGGCCCGGCGCCTGCGCTCGACCCGCAAAACCGCCGCCATCCCGATCATTTTTTGCACCGAAAAACGCGGACGCGGCGACCGGCTGAAGGGCCTGGAGCTGCAGGCAGACGACTACATCACCAAGCCCTTCGATGTGCAGGAGCTGCGCCTGCGCGTGCGCAACGCGCTGCAGCGCGCCCGCCAGAGCTCGCTCACCAACCCGGTCACCGGCCTGCCCGAGGGGCACCTGGTGGATGAGGCGCTGGTTTCGGCGCTCACCCGCGGGGGCACGCCGATGTCGGTTTCGCTGCGCAACCTGGATCATTTCCGCGAGGTGTATGGCTTTGTGGCGGCGGACGACCTGCTGCGCGCAGTGGGGGTGATGCTGCGCGATCACCTGCGTGATAACGCGGGCAGCGGGCACTTTCTGGGGCATCTTTCCGGGACGGTGTTTTTAATCGTCACCTATTCACCTGGCGTGGGTTTTAAAGAGCGCCTTCAGCAGCGTCTGAACCAGTCGTTCGACTTCTTCTACAGCGACCAGCACCGCGAATCCGGCGAGTTTGCGCAAGCCGGCCTGGCAGCCGAACTGGTGGAAGTGCGCCTGGACCCGGCCAACCTGCCCACGCTCGAAGGCCTGAAACTTCAACTGGAAGGAAAACGGCGCAACCCGTGAAACTCACCCTTGTCATTCCTACGTATAACGAAGCGGAGAACCTGCCCCGGTTGGTCTCCGCTTTATTTGATCTGCCCATGCCGGGCCTTTCGTTGCTGGTGGTGGACGATAACAGCCCCGACGGCACCGGCAAACTGGCTGACGAGCTTTCCGCACAGACGAACGGGCGGGTGGATGTGCTGCACCGCGCCGGCAAGCTGGGCCTGGGCAGCGCGTATATTCAAGGCTTTCAACACGCGCTGGAGCGCGGCGCGGAGGCGGTGGGGCAGATGGACGCGGATTTCTCTCACCCCATCGACAAGCTGCCCGTGCTGGTCGATCTGCTGCAGGGCTGCGACTTTGTGATCGGCTCGCGCTATGTGCCGGGCGGCAAGCTGGACGAGCGCTGGCCGGTGTGGCGCAAGGCGCTTTCGGGCTTCGGCAATTTCTACGCTCGCACCATCCTGGGCATGCGCATTCGCGACGTGACCGGCGGCTACAAACTGTGGAAGGCTGCCACGCTGCGCGGCATGCCGCTGGAGCGCATCCGCTCCAATGGGTATGTCTTCCAGGTGGAGATGAATTATGTCGCCACCAAACTGGGGTTCACCTGCAAAGAGTCGCCCATCTACTTCGCTGACCGGCGCTGGGGCACCTCCAAGATGAACTTCCGCATCCAGGTGGAGGCTGCTGTGCGCACCTGGCAGTTGCTGGGTATGTACCGCGACCTGTAAAGCCGGTTCGGACGATCCCTTGACCGATGCGGCGGGCGATGAGTGAAATCATCCCCCGCCGTTTTGTTTGGGGGGTCGTTGGTTGGGTGAAGGTGGGAGATCGCCACACGGTGACATGGAACAGCCTACCCAGGCACGCGAAGAGG
Source organism: Anaerolineae bacterium (assembly GCA_016213455.1). Classification (GTDB taxonomy): domain Bacteria; phylum Chloroflexota; class Anaerolineae; order Anaerolineales; family Anaerolineaceae; genus Anaerolinea. Next base: position 6,480 of record JACRAG010000179.1, read on the forward strand.
TGGTCTTCTCCCGTAGGTCGCGGTTTCGGGCGGGTCGAACCGTGGCAGGGCGAACCCTCGTTCCGCCCGAAACCCGACACCCCACCCGGCAAAGATGTCGGCATCACGGCGGACGAAACTCGCGCTCATCTTTCTAATGTACGCCGTGACACCGACCTACAAAACGCCTGGCGGGAGAGATCGCCACGCTCGCCCGGAGGGCTCGCTCGCGATGACATGTTTGGGGGTGTCGTTGCGAGTCGCCTCCGCAGGAGGCGGCGAAGCAACCTCAGACTCGGACGGTTGCACCGCGGGAGAGATCGCCACGCCGGGCTTGCGATGATATGGTGAGTTGATGTCGTCCGTCGGGTAGGTTGGGTGCAGGGCGGGTAAGGCATGTCAATTGATACGGCTTACTCCGCCCGGAACCCAACATCCGGGTCAGATGTGTTGGGATTCGGGCGCAAACGAAACGCGTCGGCCCAGGACTCTGCGCGCCCTTCTCCCAACCTACGGGAAAAACGAGAGATCGCCACGCCGGGCTTGCGATGACACGGAACAGGTTCTTCGTAGGGTGCCGTTGGCCGCTTTGGGGCAACCCACCATCTAGTTTTCGTGTCATAAGATGTCGGCGTCACGGCGGAGGAGATGCGCAC
>JACRAG010000180.1 GCA_016213455.1 Anaerolineae bacterium
CGTGGCGGTCTCCTCCGCTGCAGTTCGCAGAATGGAATTGTTAGGATGCGGGCGCTGCCCGCACTTATCCAGTGCACGCGATGTCGGGAGGCGTTTCTCTACCCTTTACCGATTTTCTCTCGGGGATACTTTTGATCCCAAGACATACCACCATCAAACAGTGTCGCCAGTTCATTGGATAAGCCTTGCACAGCATCATACACCCTGGGATCATCGTGAGCTTTGAGCCAAAGATGATCCGGCATACTTTCAAGCGTTTCATTTTGTCGGTTTTTTTGCGTGCTAACGATAAGATAATCATCTCCATATTGATGACAGCGATCTTTGTCGATGAATTCGTAATGTTCTCTAATGCACCACCAGCGACATAGATTGCAAACAAACAACGCGGAGGATCCATACCGAAAATCATAACCGGGGTCGGCAATTTCATTCTTCATAGCTTGTGAAGGCTCAATGGTAGCTTTTGAAAGGTTTCCACTACACCTCAGGCATCTGACTGGACCATCCGGCTTATGGCAAAAGTACCTTTGTATGTCATAACTGGCGTAACAGACAGGGGGTTCAGCTTGCATAATTCAACTCCAATGCGCGTGACTGGCTCACGTAGGTCGATGGAAAGCTTGGCCGCCTAACAGCAAACGACATTGTCCCCTTAGGAGATACCGGCAAGTGCGGCGCACCGAGCAGACAGTCAAAGCCGCCAGCCCGCGATGCGTCCGCCGTTGAGGGACCGAATCCTGAAAGAGTGGGGGAAATCCTCACACGTCAGGTGCACGCTGTGTTCTGCGGCTGTCGTTCTGCTACTCACCACCACCGTATCGTATGGTATGGAACTTTGCAGGCATCATCCTCCTGCACTGTGCATCACATATCGCTAGCTTGTTCAAGAAGCAGTGCCGCAACCGCCTCTGGAATGATAAGCATGGCATCATGACCGCTGACCAACTCGTGATACGTCCACCCGGGTTGCGTCCGCGCCCGCTCTGCGAACCACACAAATTCAGTCTCCGGAGGTTGCCCTCCCGGAGACCTGAGATAGATGTAGGTTCGCGGGATTGCGGGTGCGCCGCCGTTCGTGAAGTGAATGGGTTCGAGCAAGGTTTTGATTGGCTGGGGCGTGATTTTGTCGAGGACCCACTGCGCATCAGCCTCGGAGGTAATGCCGAACGGGCGCTCAAGAAAGGGATAGGGTAAACGCCATCCATCAACCGAGAGGGCTTCGAGGTTCACGCCTTCGCCGTATGGCGGTCGCAAAATATCTTGCAGAGATTGTCCGTCTTCCGGAACAAAGGCATCCAGGTACACGAGCCCGGTTACGCGTTCTGGTGCGCGATCGGCTACGCCCGCGATGACCATTCCACTATAGCTGTGCCCAACCAGGATAACATCGGTCAGCTCTTCATAGATCAGGACGTTGAGGACATCCTGAATGTGGGTCGAAAGGTTAATTTCCGGTGATGCCAGGTGACTCCGTTCGCCAAGTCCGGTAAGTGTTGGCGTGTAGACCGTATGACCAGCATCACGTAAAAAGGGAGTGACACGTTTCCAGCACCATCCTCCGTGCCAACCACCATGGATAAGAACATACGTTGCCATAAGAAAATCCTTTACTGAGTGAGCGAGTGCAGGGTGTATTCGCCTGGAGTGACCTTTGCACGAATGGCACCACCCTACTTACTACGCTTGAACCAGCCAGCCGCACAATCCCCCGAAGCGTGGTTTTATCCCGTGATTTGGCTGTGAAATTGTTTATCGACATTAATGATTATAGATCATTAACAAAAATAGATTTGCCTTGCCGGTCGGCGTCACGGCGGGGAAACGGTGACGTGAACCCTGGTTTCGTTCGCCGCGAAATCCATCCTGCCGCATGGGCGCACAATAATACGCTCCGGGCATGACCCGGAGCGTCGACTTTCTCGAACAACTCACTCTTTTTCGTATGGCTCGCCGTCGGCAGCCGGGGTGTTGCCCCGCCCGACCACGCCCGCCAGCACCACCATGGTGGTGATGTAGGGCGCCATCGCCATCAACTGGATCGGGATGCCCGTGTCCAGCAGGGGCAGCTTGCTGGCGACCGAGTCAGCGAAGCCGAACAGCAGGCCAGCCAGGAAACTGCCGATCGGCGTCCAGTTGCCAAAGATCATCGCCGCCAGGCCGATGAAGCCCTTGCCGGCGGTCATGGCTTCGTCAAAGCGCCCCACCGAACCCAGGGTGAAGAACGCCCCGCCGATGCCCGCCACCACGCCGCCCAGCAGCACCGCCATGTAGCGGGTGCGGAAGACGTTGATGCCCAGCGTATCGGCTGCCTTGGGGTGCTCGCCCACCGAGCGCAGGCGCAGGCCCCAGCGCGTGGCAAACAGCGCAACCTGGATGATGATCAACAGCGCGAACATGATGTACACAAACAGGTTGGTGTTGAAGAACAACGGCCCCAGCACCGGAATGTCCGCCAGCAGCGGGATGGGAATGCGCGGGAAGATGGGCGGGTTGTTCAGGTTCTGGTAGGTTTGCAGGAACTTGGACGAGAGGAACGAGGTCATTCCGAGCGAGAAGATGTTGATCACCGTACCCGAAATGATCTGGTTGATCTTGTATCGGATGGACAGGACGGCATGCGCCAGCGCCAGGAGTACGCTGGAAGCCACGGCAGCCAGCAAACCGACCACCAGGCTGCCGGTCACGCTGCCAACCAGGGCACCGGTCATCGAGGCCATCAGCATCATGCCTTCGATGGCGATGTTGACCACGCCTGCCCGCTCGCACAGCACGCCGGAGAAAGCGCCCAGGGTGATCGGCACCGAGAGCAGCACCGCCGCGCTGAGCATGCCCGTCAGGTTCAGCGAGGTGTTTGCCGTGGCCCAGGTGAGGAAAGCAAACACGAACAAACCAGCCACAATCCCCAGCACCCCGTTCATCCAGCGGTCAAAGCCGCGGAAGAATTGGAAGGCTCCCAGGGCCATCACCACCAGGGTCAGCCCCAGCAGTACCGGGAAGGTGGGCAGCACCCAATCGGGCGCCAGGCCCTGGGTGATGCCGCCCGGTGTCATCACAAAGGTCGATACTGCCCCAGCCGGAACGCGCAGCGTGAAGATGAGCAGCATGATCACGCCCAGGACAAATTCCACCAGGCCCATCCAGCGCCGCCGGGTAGGTGTAACCGAGGTCAATTTACGATGCACAATAATGGTGGTCATTATTTTTGCCCTCCACCCCAACTGCGGATGTTCACCGTGGAGTCCGCTTCCTTGGAAGGTTTGATGCGGTAGATGGTGCGAATGATCGCCGGGGCCGCCACAAAGGCCAGGATCAAGGCCTGGATGATGGAGACAATGTCATTCGGGATGCGCAGCAGCTCCATGCGCGTGGCGCCGTTGCGCAGCGCGCCAAACAACAGGGATGCCAGCACCACGCCGATGGGCGTGCTGTTCCCAATCAACGCCAGGGCGATGCTGTCGAAACCGTAGCCCGGCGAGAGACCGATGGCCATGCTGCGGTTGACCGCCAGGATCTGGTTCGCGCCTGCCAGGCCGGCCAGCGCGCCCGCTAACGACATCGCCAGGATGGTGTTGCGCGTGATGTCCATCCCGGCATAACGCGCCGCGTTGGGGTTGGCGCCCACCGTGCGCAGGTTGAAGCCCCAGGTGGTCTTGAAGAGCAGCCAGTACACACCGTAAGCCGTCGCCAGGGCGATGAAGAAGCCCAGGTGGAAGCGGATGGGCGCGGGGAAGAACTGCGGAATTTCCGCCGATTTTTCAATGATCGGGCTCAGCGGCAGGCCGCCTGAACCGGGACGCGTCATCGGACCACCCAACAGGTATTCAGTCAGGCGGAAGGCTATGTAGTTCATCATGATCGTGTTGATCACTTCGTGCCCGCCGGTCCTGGCTTTGAGCCAGCCCGGCACGAAGCCCCACGCCGCGCCGCCCAACGCCCCCGCCAGCAGCGCCAGCGGCATATGGATGAAGCCCGGCAGACCCTTCACCGCGTAGCCCACATAGGTGGCGGCAATGGCGCCCATGAAGAGCTGCCCTTCCACACCGATGTTGAACACCCCGGCGCGGAAGCCCAACGCCACCGCCAGGCCTGCGAAGATGTAGGGCGTGGCGTTCACCAGGCTTTCCAAAATCGGGTTGATCGAGCGGCGGATCTCCACCGCATTGCCCGACTGTAGCGCCTGGATGATGCGCACCGGGTCGCCCAGCGCACCGGCGAACAGGGCCGCATAGGCCGAGGTGATCGTGTTCCACGCCGAGCCCAACCCGGCGCCAAAGGAGACCTGGAAGGCTGCCCAAACGTCCTCGCTGGTCACCACAATCAGACTGGCGCCCAGGATCAAACCGGTGAGCACCGCCAGGGCCGGCAGCAGCAGCGCCCGCCCCACCTTGCTCCACCGTCCGGCTTTTTTGGGGGCAGGCGGATTGACCAGCTCATCCAACAATACTTTACCAACATCTTGTTTTTGCTGTTTTTCGCTCACGCTTCACCCCGCTAGAATGTGGATTCCACTTTGCGATCGCCAACTTGCGGCGCGCCGATTTGCTCAGGAGTCATGCCGGCCATCAACAGGCCAATGTATGACTTGGTCGCCATCTCGGCGGGCACAATCGCCACGATCTTCCCGCGGTACATCACAGCGATGCGGTCGGACAGCTCCATCACCTCATCCAGCTCAGGTGAAACCAGCAAAACCGCGCAGCCTTCATCGCGCTTTTGCACGATGCGGCGGTGAATGTACTCGATCGAACCCACCTCCAGGCCACGCGTCGGCTGAGAAGCCACCAGCAGCTTGATCGGGCGCGAGAATTCGCGCGCGATGATCACCTTTTGCTGGTTGCCGCCGGAGAGCGCGCCCACATGCGTGGATGCGTTGGGCGTGCGGATGTCAAAATCTTTGATCAACCCGTCCGCGGTGTCGTAGATCACCTTTTCCTGCATTTGCAGGCCTTTGGCGAACGGCGGCTTGTAGTAGGTGTTGAGGACGATATTGTCAGCCACGGGGAAGGTCAACACCAGGCCGTCGCGCTGCCGGTCTTCGGGCACATGCGCCGCGCCCAGCTCGGTCACCTGGCGGGGTTGAGCATGGGTCACATCCTCGCCCAGCAGGTGAATGCTGCCGCTCACCGGTGTGCGCAGCCCGGTGATGGCTTCCACCAGTTCGGTCTGCCCGTTGCCCTGCACGCCCGCCACGCCCAAAATTTCACCGGCGCGCACATCAAACGTGACGCCTTCCACGGTGAGCTGCTTTTGCGCGTCAGCCACCTGCAGGTCTTTCACCGCCAGCACCACCTCATCGGCGTGGGCGGGTTCTTTCTCCACTTCCAGCTGCACGGCGCGCCCCACCATCATGGCTGCCAGGCTGTTCTTGTCAGCCTGTGCCGGGGTGGTCTCGCCGACCACCGCGCCGCGCCGGATGACCATCACCCGGTCCGACACTTCCAGCACCTCACGCAGTTTGTGGGTGATGAAGATGATGGATTTGCCCTGCTTGGTCAGCTCGCGCATGATGGTGAAGAGCTCATCCGCTTCCTGCGGGGTCAAGACGGCGGTAGGCTCATCAAAGATAAGGATGTTGGCCTCGCGGAAGAGCAGTTTGATGATTTCCACCCGCTGCTGCACACCCACCGGCAGGTCGCGCACATAAGCGCTGGGTTCCACTTCCAGTTTGTAGCGCTGCGAAATTTCGGTGATGCGCGCCGCGGTCGCCGGACGGTCGAGGAAATCGCCGGCGCGGATGGTCTCCGCCCCGAGCATGACGTTCTCGGTAACCGTAAAAACCGGGATCAACATAAAGTGCTGGTGCACCATGCCAATCCCGGCGGTAATCGCATCGGTGGGCGAGTGAACGGTGATCTTCTTGCCACGCACCAGAATCTCACCCTCGTCCGGCTGGTACAGCCCGTAGAGAATGTTCATCAGCGTGGATTTGCCAGCCCCGTTCTCTCCCAACAGCGCCAGAATTTCACCCTCATTCAGCGTCAAGTTGATGTGATCGTTGGCGAGCACGCCCGGGAACTGTTTGGTAATGCCCTTTAATTCCAGTACAGGAGCCATCGATTCTCCTTCTCTTCTCTTTATTTCTGGCAGATTGAGAATAATACGATTATTGTAACATAACCTTATCATTCCAGAACGCTGTAGATGAAGTTGTCTTACAACCTGACGAGGAAGGTTCCACAATCCTGCGCCGTACAATGTTCCGGAGAAGCATGACAGGGCGGGCGTGGCGATCTCCCGCCGTGTAACCATCCGAGTCGGAGGGTGCTTCGCCGCCTCCTGCGGAGGCGACTCGCAACAACATCCACTCCGCATGTCACCGCGACACCGACCTGCGGGCCTTTTCTGCGTAGGGTGTGTTGGCCGCTTTGGGCCAACGCACCATCTTATCTCCTGCACGGAAAGATGGTGCGTTGAAGCAACGCACCCTACGAAGAGCCCGTTGCATGTCATCGCGAGACCATACGTGGCGATCTCTCCCGCGGCGCGCCCATCAGCGTCAGGTAGGTTAGGTGAAGGGCGGTCAAGATTGCGTAAATGTCACGGGCTGACCCCGCCCGTAACCCAACATCCGATTCAGGAGCGTTGGGATTCGTCCCAACCTACGGGAGAAGCACGCGCCTCACCCCACCTGTCATCGCGAGAGCGTGGCGATCTCTCCCGCGGCGCGCTCATCGGGTCGGGTAGGTTGGGTGAAGGGCGGTCAAGATCGCGTGAATGTCACGGCCTGCCCCCGCCTGTTTTGTTGGGATACGGGCGCACAAGGCGCTTAGATATCCGTGACTCCACGCGCCCTCCTCCCAACCTACGGGAGAAGCACCCACCTCATCATC
>JACRAG010000175.1 GCA_016213455.1 Anaerolineae bacterium
TCGGTAATTTTACGGTAATTTCGGCGAGGGCCGCCAGGCTGGGCCAAACTCGAAAGAGGGGTCAGTAGTCAGGCGGGTGATGTTGGCACCGTTCACTGTCATCAAGTAGATGTCATGGTTGCTGCCGTTGGGCCAACCTTCATAAGCGATCCAGAAGCCGTCCGGAGAGGCGGTCATGCTGCCCACCGGTCCGATCTCGGTATCCTCTGACGCAGGCACCTTGAATTCACGTTTTGCAGCGCGTTCTTCATAGCGCATCCCAACCAGTCCGGGCACCTGTGATCCTCCGACAATCTGATTGTAGAAGATCACCTGACCGTCATTCGACCAGGTTGCCTCAAAGTTCTCCACCTTGCCGGAAGGAGAAAGCTGTTCCTGGCTGTTGCCCTCGTCGTTCATTATCCAGATTTGACCGTACACAATGCGCCGGGTGAAGATGATCTGCCCGCTGATGGGAGACCAGGAAGGCTGCAGGTCAGCATACAGCGATTGCGAAATCTCTTTCACATTCAGGGTGGGCAGGTCGATGACAAAGATGGAAGCGCGGCCTGTACGCAGAGAAGTAAAAGCGATCTTCTTGCCGTCTGGCGACCAGGTCGGATCAAAGTCACCTTCGGGGCTGTTGGGCAGCGGGGTAATCTCGCCCGTTTCGACATTGATGATGTAGATCGCCGAACCCTCATAGATTTCCCGTTTTGAGGTGCAGGGCGATATGTAGGCGAGTTGGATGCCATCCGGCGCCCAGGCGGGCTGGCAGGCGCCATCCGTCGTGTTGGTAAGCTGCTTCAAGCCTTTACCATCCGCGTTGACCAACCAGATTTGCATGATGCCGGTGCGTTTGGAGGCAAAGGCGAGTTGTGATCCACCACCGCCCAGCGGCGTGGCTGTTGGGCTGGCCGTCATGGTCGGAGTTTCAGTATGGGTAGGCTCCGGTGTTTCGGTGGGAACGGCTGTCGGCGGCTCGGGCGTATCTGTCGGGAGTGGGAGAATGGCTATCTGGGTTTGGGTCGCAGCATTGTGGGTTGCGGTTGGTTCTGGCGTAGCCGTTGAGCCGTTGATGAATGCCAACACATTACCGGTCAGGTCAGGCTGGAGCATGAACAGGATGTACGCGGCTGCCACGATGACAGCCATAACCGGTAGCAAGGCCCAGCCGGCATTGGATTTTCGCCGACGAGCTGCGGAGGGTCGCGATTTTCTTTTGGTGCCTGTCTTGATTCGTTCAGGAGGTTGACTACCTGCCTCAAAATAATTCTCGGGCGGAGGCGCAATGGTCGGCCGTTCTTTGAAGTAGGGAGCCATTTCACCCACTTCAATTAATGCGCTGCGCATTTCTTCGGCTGACTGCCAACGGTCGGCTGGATCGACTTCCATGGCATGATAGATGATTTCCGCCAGGCGCCGGTCAATTTTCGGGTTCATGCTGCGCATGTCGGTCAACTCAGATTTGCCGGTCATGCGGTTCAAGCCATCTTCCGGAATTACCCCGGTCAGAGCGGCATAAAGTGTCGCACCCAGTGAATAGATATCACTGCGTTCATCGGTGCTGGCTGTGCCATATTGTTCAGGGGGTGAATAACCCGGCGTCATGGCGCGCGCACCTGTCAGCGTGGCCTGACCTCCCTGGATGATTTTTGCGAGACCAAAATCGACCAGGACCGCGTGACCTTCAGCAGTGACCTTAACGTTGCCCGGTTTAAGATCGCGGTGAATGATGGCCGGTTCGCGGGTGTGCAGATAGGTGAGTGCTTCGCAGATGGAGATGCCAATCAGGATGGCTTCTTTGTCGGGAAGGGGGCCGGTGCGTTCGAGGCGCTGACGTAAATCTTCGCCTTCGATGTAATCCATGACCAGGTATTGCCCTTGACCTTCCAGAACAAAGTAATCGGTGACATGTGGCAGGCCGGCGTGCCGCATGCTCGCCAGGATGCGCGCTTCGCGCTGGAACTGGCGGCTGTACTCATCTGTAAGAAATAAATTTTCTTTTACGGCAACCGCGATGTTCAGATGCTCATCTGTGGCGCGATAAACCGCCCCCATGCCTCCCTGTCCAAGGATGGAGACGATGCGGTATCGGTTGTTGAGCACTGTACCTGGGCCAAGCGGCATGAATAATCTCTTTATTTCATCCGATTACTGATCAGTAAGATTCTATAATAATTCGTATATATAAGCAAACGAATTGGGTCATGCTTCCGAAACTGTTTGAGATCGTGAAGTTGCAAAACCCAATAAATCAGGCGAAAATCCCCAAACCACCAGGCCCAGTAGAACGCCGAACCAGAGGGTCGCCAGGCGGATGAGCAAGGTGGCAGTTGATGCAACTGCTGGTTCCTGCCCAAGGGTTAGTGTCAACAAGCCCGCAATGGATACTTCGGCAGCTCCCAGACCGCCAGGTAAGGCGGATGCCGCGCCAACTATGGTTGAAAAAGAAAGCACAAAAATGGCCATCGCCAGCAGCCGTTGACTGGGTTCCATGCCCAGACCCAACAGGATGAAATAAAACCCGATCCCTTCACCCAGCCAGGAGAGCGTTCCGAGGGCTACAGCCAGTAGCGTGGAGCCTGGTCGGAAAAGGGCAAAACTGCCTTCGTAGAATTCTCTTACAGACTGCGAGATTTTGCTGAAGAATTTGATGCGCTCACCCTGGTCAAAAAACCAATTTGCCGCCGGGCGGATCTGCGAGATGATGACGATGGCGAGCAGGCCGGCGAGAACCAACGCAAAGACCGGCCAGTATTGTGGATATGCAATCACGCCCAACGTGGAAAGCGCCAGCACCGCCAGGCCATCGCTGACGCGTTCGGCGACAATGACGGAGATTCCGCGTCCCACGGGTACGCCGGTCAGACGCATCAACCAGACCCCTTTTAACACCTCGCCAACTTTACCGGGAGTGACCGCCAGTGGAAAACCCGCCACAAAAAGTCGCATACTCTGCGGTACCGACAGTCTTTTTACACCAATTTGCGCCAGGTAGTAATGCCATTTGACAAAGCGAAGCGCGTAATTGCACAGTGTGAATAGCAGTGCAACCAGCAGGTATTTCCATTTGAACTGGATCAGGTGGATGCTGACCTTCTGCAAATCGCCGAGGATTGCCAGGCCGATGAAAACCAGAAATCCGAGAATCAGACCTGGAACCAGGCGGCGAATAAGCGATGGAGTTGCTTCTTTCATGGGGACCATTAACCTCTTTTGGGATTATACAGTATCCGTCCGCTGGAATGACTTACAGCGTTGATAGTGTTTGCTTAACAAAATTGCAATTTCAGACCTGCTTGGAGGTACAATCATTCTATGTTTTCCATACTGCCGGATGATATCGGGGAACGA
>JACRAG010000176.1 GCA_016213455.1 Anaerolineae bacterium
CCACTTTCCCGTTCACATACTTATAGGTATCGTTTTCCCACACGGAGATGATCTTTTCCGGATCCGTGCTCTTCGCGCGCTCGATGACGCTCATCAGCCAATAGGTCACGCTGGTCCATGAACCGAAATTGCCGAAGTAATGTTCAAACAGCTTGCCGTTGTATGGCGCTGTTTTCCATGTCGTCTTCCAAAGACCGTTCCATGCCTTATACACCTTGGTATACCCAGGTGATTTGAACTGAGGATTCGCCGTCCAGAAAGAGCTCATAACGCTCATCCGCGCTGACATGCACTCGGATACACGCAGTTTGGTCAACTCTGAAGACCCGTTGAAACACGCAGAAGAAAGGTGGTGCCGGCGCATCCGGCAATCCGATCCAGGTTGCAGGCCACCGTCCCAGGTCATGCCACGTTTTTGATGGAAGATTCCCGTAAAATGGGTCGGTATCAATCGAGACTCGCATCAGAGCGCGCCCCTTCCGCAAAGTTGCTGCGAATCAACGCGATGCGCTGCTGAACGCAAGCGTATGATCGCCCGGCATCTTCCGGTGTGTTGAGCACGTAATCCAACATACGCTCCACACTGGTCGCAGCCACATGGGTGCGGGTATCCGACGCGCCGTAGTAGATATACAGGCTGCCGTCTTCCCGGGCGACCGCGCCGTTGCAGAAGGTCACATTGGAGACATCCCCAATCCGCTCATCGTATTCCGGCGCCAGCAAATATCCGCCAGGACGGGCAACCACCCGCCACGGCTCAGCCAGATCACACAGAAATGCATACAACACATAACGCAGTCCGGCTGCCGTGTTGCGTACGCCGTGGGCGATGTGCAGCCAACCCATTTCCGTGCGGATGGGTGGAGCGCCGGCCCCATTTTTGGCTTCCTTGATGGTGTGATAAGCACGCTCATCAATGATGCTTTCCTGTTCGATCACCGCGTTCGTAATATCTTCACACAGACCCCAACCGATCCCCCCGCCCGACCCCGCTTCGATGAAGGAATCCTGCGGGCGGGTATAGAAAGCATACTTGCCATCCACAAACTCGGGATGCAGCACCACATTGCGCTGCTGCGGCGACGGCGTTTTCAAATCTGGCAGGCGCTCCCAGGTCAGCAAATCTTTCGTTCGGGCAATGCCGCCCTGCGCCACCGCGCTGGAGAGATCTCCGGGCGCCGCATTCGGGTCTTTGCGTTCCGTGCAAAACACCCCATAAATCCAACCGTCTTCATGGCGGGTCAGGCGCATGTCATACACATTCGTATCCGGGTTGTCCGTCTCCGGCATCACCACGGGGTAATCCCAAAAGCGGAAACCCTCAACCGGGTTTTCACTCTGCGCTACCGCGAAAAAGGATTTCCGATCTGCCCCTTCGACCCGTACCATCAGAATGATCTTGCCATCCAGATCCATCGCACCCACGTTGAATGCCGCATTCACCGCCAGCCGTTCCATCAGGTAGGGGTTGGTGTCAGGATTGAAGTCATAGCGCCAGAACAGCGGCGTGTGCGCAGCCGTCAGCACCGGATAGACATACCGGTCGAACAGACCGTTGCTCCAACGGACATCGATACGATTGGGACGGCTCAATAATGCGTCATGTTGATGTTGCAGTTCCGCCAGACGAGTGCGAAAGTCCATTTTGTTTCCTCACATCTTCAGGATAGCCGCCCTCCCGGTCAGGATTGCGGCGCAAGTGGATCAAAGAGAAATTACGAACTTTTCCGAACAACCAGTTCAGGGCAAATGACCTCACGGATCATCGGGGTTTCGGGGTCTTCCAACTTCGCCAGGATATATCCAATGCCCCGGCGCGCCTGTTCGAGAAAATCCTGCCGTACAGTGGTCAACGGCGGATTGAGATAGGCTGCAAAATGCTCATCGTCAAAACCTACCACGGCAATATCATCCGGCACGCGCAATCCGACCTCATTGATGGCGCGCATCGCCCCCACCGCCGCTTGATCATTCCCGCATACGAGCGCGGTGAAGGATCGATCGATGGAGAGCAGTTCGAGCGCTTTTTCATACCCACCCAGGATTTGGAAATCGCTTTCCACCCAGGGACCAGGCTCTAAACCGGCATCATGCAGCATATCCTGAACCACGGCGTGCCGCTGTCTGGCATCCACCTTGGTGAATGGTCCCGAAATTTCCGCGATCCTTTTATGCCCCATGTTGAAAAGGTGGTTCATCAGCTGGCGCATCCCCCCCACCTGGTCAAACAACACCGCCGGCACGCCATCCGCCGGGGATGACCCCAGTTGAACGTACGGCGCCCCCCGGCAGAGCTGATCCAGAATCTCTTTCGGTACAGTCAGATCCATTGCAAACAGCAGAAAACCATCTACCTGGCGGGCTGTCGAATCATCCATCAACTTGCGGAATTCGTGCACCGAGTCCGGCAGTTTGACGGTTGAGACCGATATTTTATAGCCCTTTTCTGACGCAATGGAGATGATCGGCGGAAGCGGGGTGACATAATAGGCGTCAAAGTCGATCACCTGAAGAGTCTGGGATCGACCGGTAATCAAACTGCGGGCAGCCTGGTTGGGACGATAATGCAGCGCATTGATTGAATCCTGTACTCTCTTCCGAGTATCATCAGCGACATTGGGGCTGCTGTTGATCACCCGTGAGACGGTTTGGTGGGATACCCCAGCAAGCCTGGCAACATCATGCAGCGTCGGTTGTTTAACGCTCACATACCCTCCCCAAAAAAAATTCACAAGGAATATCAACGACTTTATCACAAATTGGTCAAAATTGCCTATTGATTTTTTAATTGCTTGTGCTATTATTTATCCCAATAACTGAATAACGATAACACGACCTGATTTGACCGAATTGATCGGGTCGGAACTCTTATCTAGAGAGGTGGAGGGACGGGCCCTGTGAAACCTCGACAACCAGCCGCAAGGTATGGTGCCAATTCCCACGGACGGATTTCGAGAGATAAGAGGAGAGCGTATGGACGATATGCGACCTCTTCTTTTTATCGAAAGAAGAGGTTTTTCTTTTTTTACAACGAGGTGCAACGAATGCCGATCAAAATACCAGACAACTTACCCGCCCGCGAAATCCTGTTGAGCGAAAACATCTTCGTCATGGACGAAGACCGCGCTGAACATCAGGATATTCGCCCATTACGCATCGCCCTGTTGAACCTGATGCCAACCAAGATTGCCACGGAGACGCAGATTTTGCGGCTGCTGGGCAATTCACCGCTGCAGGTGGAAGTGCGCCTGATGCGAACACAATCACACCAGAGCAAAAACACCCCTGAGGAACACCTGACCGCCTTTTATCACACCTTTGATGAGCTCCAAAACGAAAAATTCGACGGGCTGATCATCACCGGCGCACCGGTCGAAAATTTACCTTTCGAGCAAGTCGATTATTGGGAGGAACTGACCCGCATCATCGATTGGTCACAGCACAATGTCTACTCAACCCTGTTTATTTGCTGGGGCGCACAGGCTGGTTTATATCACCTGTATGGCATCCCCAAGCATCCCCTGCCCCGCAAGATGTTCGGTGTCTTCGAGCATACAGCCACCCGCCGCAATGTGCCGCTGCTGCGCGGATTTGACGACATTTTCTACGCGCCGCATTCCAGGCATACCGAAATTCGCCGCGAAGACATCCTGAAAGCTCCGGAAGTGGAGATCCTATCCGAGTCCGCCCTGGCTGGCGTTTACATCGTCTCGAGCCGCGACGGGCGGGAAATATTTGTCACCGGTCATTCGGAATATGATCCGTTGACGCTTAAATCCGAGTATGACCGGGATGTGCGCCAGGGACTGCCCATCCACATTCCGGCAAATTACTATCCTGCCGACGATCCCACCCTTCACCCGGTGGTCCGTTGGCGCGGTCATTCCAACCTTTTATTTGTAAACTGGCTGAACTACTACGTTTACCAGGAAACGCCCTACAATCTCGACGATTTACATTAGGAGTACACCATGTCTGAATCAACCTCATCACGCCGTTTTGGCTTCACCACCCGCCAGCTTCACGCCGGACAACAGCCCGATCCGACCACCGGTTCGCGCGCTGTCCCCATCTATCAGACTTCTTCGTACGTTTTCCGCGATAGCGAACATGCTGCGCGTTTGTTTGCCCTGCAGGAATTCGGCAACATCTACCCCCGCATCATGAACCCCACCAGCGATGTCTTTGAACAGCGCCTGGCGGACCTCGAAGGCGGTGTCGGCGCCCTGGCGACCAGCTCGGGACATGCAGCCCAAACCATGGCGATCCTGGCCATTTGCGAAAAGGGCGACCATATCGTCTCCGCTTCCACACTGTACGGCGGCACCTATAACCAGTTCGCCTACACCTTCCCGCGCCTGGGGATCGAGGTCACTTTTGTGGACCCCTCCGACCCGCAGAATTTCCGCCGCGCCATTCGCGATAACACCAAAATCCTCTATGGCGAGACGTTGGGGAATCCGCGCATCAATGTATTCCCGATTGAAGAAGTCGCTGCCATCGGCAAGGAATATGGCATCCCGCTGGTGATCGATAACACCTTTGCCACGCCGTACCTGTGCCGGCCTTTCGAATGGGGCGCCAACATCATCACCCATTCGACCACCAAATTCATTGGCGGACACGGCACCAGCATTGGCGGCGCAATTGTTGACGGCGGAAATTTCACCTGGGCCAACAACCCGCGCTTCCCCAACTTTAACACCCCCGATGACAGTTATCACGGTCTGGTTTATTCCACGCTGGGCGCGCCCGCCTTCATTCTGAAATCCCGCGTGCAGGTCTTGCGCGACATCGGCGCCTGCCAATCGCCCTTCAACGCCTGGCTGTTCGTCCAGGGTCTGGAAACCCTTTCTCTGCGCATGGACCGGCATGTCAGCAACGCCCAGCGCGTGGCGGAGTTCCTGGAAAAGGATTCGCGCGTTTCCTGGGTGTCTTACCCCGGCCTGTCTTCACACGCGGATTACACCCTGGCGAAGAAATACCTGCCCAAAGGCTCCGGCGCCATCCTCGGCTTCGGCATCAAAGGCGGTCGCGAGGCTGGCCAGAAATTCATCGACAACTTGAAGCTGCTCTCGCATCTGGCCAACGTCGGTGACGCGAAAAGCCTGGCGATCCACCCGGCTTCCACCACTCACAGCCAGCTCAACGACGAGCAGCAGGTCAGCGCCGGCGTATCTCCCGATTTCGTGCGCCTGAGCATCGGCCTGGAAGACATCGAAGACATCCTCTGGGATATCGACCAGGCCCTGGGGTAATCATCCACTCTCGTTCCGGGATCGACCTACCCGTCATACGTTAAATCGCACGCCGGGAAGCAGACCCAGCTTCCCGGCGTGATTCTCTTATATTAATTTGGCGTCAGCAGGCCGCATCTGGTTGTTTTCGTAGGCTTCATCTGCCGGCAAATCCTTGCGGCGAGCCGCCAGGTTGGAGAGCTGATCACAGCGTTCATTATCGGTATTCCCGGCGTGTCCTTCCACCCATTCCAGCGTCACCCGGTGAAGGCTGCACAGGCGTAAAATCCGCTCCCAGAGATCAGCGTTCAAAGCAGGAAGTTTGCTGGTGCGCATCCAGCCTTTGGCTCGCCAGCGCTGCGCAGCGCCGGAGTTGTAATTGTCCACCAGGTATTTGGAGTCGGAGAGCAGCCGCACCCGGCAGGGCGACTTTAACGCCTCCAGACCATTAATCGCCGCCATTAATTCCATGCGATTGTTGGTCGTCCTGCGGAATCCACCCGAGAGTTCCTTCCGGTGGGCGCCAGACAGAAGCACCGCGCCCCAACCGCCTGGTCCCGGGTTACCGTGGCAGGCGCCGTCGGTGTAGATGGTTACATTGGCAAGCTCAGTCATCTGAATTGATTATTCCCTTCAAAATGATATTATATCGGTACAGGAGATCTAACGGAAAATGACTCACAAAATGCCTGTATTGTTTATCGGTCATGGTAGCCCCATGAATGCCGTGGAAGACAATGAATTCAGCCGGGCCTGGATTCAAATGGGGCAGTCCATTCCCCGCCCAACCGCCATTCTATGTATCTCCGCACATTGGGAGACTCCCGGCACAAGCGTTACCTCGGAGGAAAACCCGCGTACGATTTATGACTTTTTCGGTTTCCCGCCCGAGCTGTATCAACAGCGTTATAACGCGCCTGGCGACCCCGCCCTCGCCAAAACCGTGGCTGACCTGGTTCCCCTGCCGGTCAAGGCAGACACCTCCTGGGGGTTGGACCATGGCGCATGGTCGGTTCTGTGCCGCCTCTTCCCGAAAGCGGACATCCCCGTGGTTCAGCTTGGGTTGAACCAATCGCTGACCCCCGAACAGCATTACGACCTGGCGCGCTCCCTGCGCCCACTGCGCGACCAGGGAGTGTTGATTCTGGGCAGCGGCAATATGGTTCACAATTTGCGGGTGATGCGCTGGAATGCGGGTGCCTTTGAGTGGGCCGCGCAATTCGATAGCCAGCTCAAAAACTGGATCGATGAAAAAGACCACACTGCGCTGGTGAATTACACCCGGGCTGGACAGGCTGCAGCCCTTTCCATCCCGACCAACGAGCATTACCTGCCGCTGCTCTATACGTTGGCGCTGCAGGATGCCGGCGAACAGCCCGAACATTTCGCGGAAGGGGTGGTTTTTGGCTCAATCTCAATGCGTTCGCTGCGCATCGGCTGATGCCGGCAAGCTTGTGCGCTGGCGCGATGCCGACAAAACGATCAGGATGCCTGCGACAATCAAGACTGCCGCGCCATAAAAAATGGAACGCGGCGCCTCGCCAAAGATCACAAAGCCCATCAACCCGGCAAACAGCGGTTGGCTGAGATTGGTCACACTGACCACCTGCCCGCGGAAGAATTTCAGCGAGTAATTCAGAATGGTGTGGCCGAAAACGGTCGGAACCAGTCCCAACCCAATGATGAGCAGCACATTCTTTACTGTGTAGGCTTTGATAGGGTTGACAAAAAACAACGCGCAGCCCAGGCATACCAGACCGGCGATGAAATACAACGGCACCATGTAAAGCCACAAACTCAACCGGCTGCCGTTCTTTCGCCCCAGCGCCAGGTAAACTGCGAAGGCAAGCATGGAACCGAAGCAGATCAGGTCACCGCGAAAACCCTGCGGATCCAAACCCAGATTGGCGCCAGTCAGCACAATCAACCCCGCCAGGGTAAACACTGTCCCAAGGATCTCCAGTCGGGTAATCCGTTCTTTAAAGAACAGCCAGACAAAAAAGGGCATAGCCACCGGGGTCAGGTTGGCGATTAAACTTGCGTTCGCCACGCGGGTCATACGCGCACCGACAATCCAACTCATGAAATGCAGCGCAAGGGCAAGCGCCGGCAAAATGGTCCAGCTCAACTGTTTCCAGCCATAATGCTGGTCATAACGCCGTAAATCGCGCAAAAAGAAGGGAAATAATACCGCCGATGCAACCAGCAGGCGAAAGGACGCCACCAGGTAGGGGTGCTCATCGCCTGCTTTGATCATAATCACGGCTGTCGCACCGCAAACCACGCCAAACAACAATAACAAAAACCGCGGTAGCGTTCGGTCTATGGATAATGATTTCATCCCATGTCCACAATGAAAGAATGGTTAGATTATACCCTCCCCATTCGGGATTATGACCACGCAGCATAAGAATTCAATACCCGGTCCATTAGTTTTTGATGGGATGCGGTCCAGTGAGCCGAGAGGATTCGCAACTGCCGTGCTCCCATCATCCTTTCCATCAACAGGTACGAAGAGATGACCCCTTGAGATTTTGATTGCCGTGCAGGTTTGACCAGAACCGCGGTCCAGGTAGAATCAATCTCATACCATGGTTTGGAGAAGCGAGATGAATGTTCAACAACTGTTTGACGCAGGAGAAGGAATTTTGCGCATGGCACCCAACTGGGTTCCGCGCTCGTTTTGCATCCCCGGTCAGCGCCTGCGCCTGGACCCGCGCGACCTGTATGCCCTTGGCATTCACCGCGGTGGGATCGATGAGCGCTGGTTCGCCTCCACTGTTAAAGCAGAAAATGGACCGCACACCGGCGAATGGGAGGGGTTGAGTTTCGTCACTGCCCAAGCGGGACAGGAAGCCGAATTAGTCCTCTTCTCCACAGTGATTGCCGAAATGGGAGCCAATCTCGTCGGGCAGCCTCTCTGGGAGACCTATCATGGCTGGCCCGTTTTTGCCAAGTTCTTCGACAACCGCGATGCACTCCCGTTTCACCTGCACCAACGCCAGGAACACGCCGAGATGGTGGGCAAGCGTACCAAACCGGAGGCTTATTACTTCCCCGCACAGATGAATGCCTCGCGCGGCACCTTCCCGCTTTCCTTCTTTGGCCTGGAGGCTGGAACCACCCGCGAGGATATCAAACGCTGTCTTGCCAACTGGCACCATGGCGATAACGGCATTCTTTACTATTCCCGCGCCTTCCTTTTAGAACTGGGAACCGGCTGGGATATTCCAGCCGGTACACTGCATGCACCAGGCAGCCTGTGCACCTACGAACCGCAGTGGGCCAGTGACATTTCAGCGTTATTTCAATCCGTGGTAAACGATACACCCTTTGGATGGGAGGCGCTGACCAGTAATGTTCCTGAAGAATACCGCCACGACCTGGATTTCATCGTTTCCATGATCGACTGGGAATTGAATTCCGATCCGGCGTTCCGCGCCCATCACCAATTGAAGCCCCAACCCATTCTGTCCGTGGAGGACAGCAAAGCTGCCGGTTACCAGGAAAATCACATTATTTACGGCAATGGGTTATTTCGCTCCACCGAACTGATCGTCCAGCCCGGTCGATCCATCAACCTGCAAGGCGATGAACCTTACAGTGCGGTCATCGTACAGGGTCACGGGAAAATGGGCGTATGGCAGGTTGAAGCGCCTGACATGATCCGCTTCGGTCAACTCACCGACGACGAATTCTTCATTTCATCCGCTGCGGCGCGGCAGGGCGTGCGCATTGAAAACACCAGCCAAAGCGAGCCGCTGGTCATGTTGAAGACTTTTGGTCCGCCGGCCTGAACGGCTAACGCCGGCTCAATTCTTCATACACCTGAAGGTAATACAGTACCGATTCCAGGGGGGTGTTGGATGGAATATGGTTGCCCACGGCCATAAAAAAGCCCGGATAGGGTTTTCCGATTGTCATGCAGCGTTCCACCTCGGCGCGAATATCCTCGCGTGAACCGCTGAGCAGCACGCGGGTATCGGCGTTGCCAATGAAGACATGCGTTTTGCCATATTTTTGAGCGA
>JACRAG010000171.1 GCA_016213455.1 Anaerolineae bacterium
CTGGCGTTGATGGGCACATACACGGCGCGCCTCGGGTTGGCCGTCGCCACCTGGCGGGCAATCGGGGTGCCAAAGGTGGCGTTACGCACGACCACCGGGCGGCCCGGCAGGGTCGGCGCAGGCTGCTTGTGCGTCTGTCCGCGCCGCGGGCGGCTGTCCTCCGCCACCGGGAAGATCCCCAGGCGGGAGGTGGTCACATCGAAGCGGCGCTCGCTCTGTTTGGTCTTGCGGCTGCGCAGCGACTCGGCGCGGGAATTGCTGGACGACTCGTCTTTGATAAATTTCATGATCCCCTCCTAAACTGGCGTTCGGTGCGGTCACGGTCTTGTTTGCGTTGGATTGCCAGTTCGATCAACTGGTCAATAAGCTCACGGTAAGAAATCCCGCTGGCTTCCCACAGCTTGGGGTACATGCTGATTTTGGTAAAGCCCGGGATGGTGTTCACTTCGTTCAAGAAAACTTCGCCGCTGCGCGCGTCCATCAAGAAGTCCACGCGGGCCAATCCGGCGCAGTCGATGGCGCGATAGGCTTTGACAGCCATTTCCCGGATGGTCTGAACGGTCGCTTCGGGCAGGGCAGCCGGGATGATCAACTGCGAATTGTCCATGATGTACTTGGCTTCGTAGCTGTAGAAATCATCTCCGGGGATGATTTCGCCCGGCACGGAGGCGATGGGGTCATCGTTGCCCAGCACGGAGACTTCGATCTCGCGCGCGTTGGGCACACCCTTCTCCACCAGGATGCGGCGGTCAAAGCGGGCGGCTTCCATGAGGCCTTCGTATAAATCCGCGCGCCCGCGGCAGCGGGTGATGCCCACCGATGAGCCCAGGTTGGCGGGCTTGGTGAAGATGGGGTATCCGAGCTGCTCTGCTTTTTCGTAAACGGCCTGAAGGTCGTTCTCGATCTCACGGCGTGAAACGATGATGGAAGGCGCCACCTGGATGCCGTTGGCACGCATCACATCTTTGAAGAGGCCCTTGTCCATGCCGACCGAGGAACCCAGTACCCCGCCGCCGACATAAGCCACATCCGCCAGCTCCAGCAGGCCCTGCAGGGTGCCGTCTTCGCCAAAGGTGCCGTGCAGCACCGGGAAGATCACATCCAGCGAAGCCACAGCGCGCAAGGTCTGGTCGTGCAGCGCATACAGCACGGTTGGACCGGGCTGCGGCAGGATCACGGCGGTGTCCAGTTCACCGGTGCGGTGGGCGTTCAGCGCTTCCCACACGTTGTCGCCGGTGACCCAGGTGCCTTCCTGGGTGATGCCGATCTGGTGTACGTCATATTTATTCGCGTCCAGTACCGATAAAACCGAACGAGAGGACATCAGGGAAACGTCGTGCTCCCCTGAGCGTCCTCCAAAGATGATCCCTACCTGCAATTTGCGATCCATGCGCTTCTCCACTGCTAATCTTCCTGGTCTTTCAAGGCAGGCCAGTCGCCGACCAGTTCCACTTCCAACTCCAACCGGGTTCCAAATTGATCCATCACCTTGCGGCGGGCCAGCGCGATCAACGCGCCGATATCGGAAGCCGTGGCCTGGGCATCATTGATAAAGAAATTTGCGTGCACCGCGCTGATCTCCGCGCCGCCAATGCGGTGCCCTTTCAGCCCTGTGGCTTCGATCAGCCGTCCGGCGTAATCACCACTGGGGTTTTTGAACATGGACCCCATACTCGCGCCAGGGGGCTGGGTGCTGCGCCGGCGTTTGGTGAACTCGTCCATTTGGGCGAGGATGGCGGCGCTGTCGCCGTGGTCCAGTATCAAGCGGGCGGTGAGGATCACCGGGCGTTGCTGGGGAGAAATCCGCTTGAGCGCGCTGCTGCGGTAGGCATATTGCATGCGCTCCACCGGCCATTCTTCCTTACCGTGCAAGGGGTGCAAGATTTCTGCCAGCAGCAGGTTGCCTGCCATGTCACCGCCGTGCGCGCCTGCATTGCCAAAAATTGCTCCGCCCAGGGTTCCAGGTACGGTTGCCGCCCATTCCAGACCGCTCAAACCGCGCAGGGCAGCCTGGCGCGCCAGTGTGCCGATGTTGGCGCCGGCTTCGGCCCACAGGGTGGGGGGCTCGTGGTGCAGGTCAATCTTATGATTGCGTGCCCGGTTGACCACCACCACACCGCGGTAGCCGCTGTCACTTGCCAGCACGTTGGAGCCGCTGCCGAGGATAAAGAAAGGCACTGCCAGCTCCCACAGCTTGACCACGGCGTGCTCCAGCTCCAGCGCGGTATGCACGGGCAGCAGCGCGTCCGCAGGACCGCCGACATGCGCCGTGGTGTAATTGGCGAGCAGAACATTCTCCTGCAGGCGATCGCCAAAGGTTTCACGCAGCGCGTCGAGCGGAAGGGTGGCAGCAGCTTTCTTCATGGCCTCAGATGCGTTTGATCTTCGAAATCAATTTATTGACCACTTCGCGCTCGAGGTCGGGCTGCGAGGGCAGCGTCACCGGGCTTGAGCGCAGGCCGGATTTGCTTTGCGAACCGGGGGTCAAAGGGTCCGGGGGGACCAGCTGGATGGGCAGAGATTGCAGCTCTGCCTGATAGGTGCGTTTGATATCCTTAATGGTTGCCATCGGTCTTGCCTCCTGTGAGATGGTTCAACACGTCCGCGTTGACGCGGTCTGCGTCGCCGGCGGAAAGGACCAGGACGACGTCGCCGGGTTTCAACTGCGCCAGCAGTTGGCGGGTGACTTCGTCGAGTGAAGCAATGAAATGCGCATTGGGGTGGCGCATTCCGTGCACAACTTCCAGAGCGGAGAAAGGCGCGGTATTTTCGCGCGCTGCGTAGATTTCCGTCACCACCACCTGATCGGCGTCATCGAAGGACTGCTGGAATTCACCCATCAGGGTGCGCGTGCGCGTATAGGTGTGCGGCTGCCAGACAGCCCAAATGCGGCGCTGGGGGAAGCGGGCGCGGGCGGCAGCCAGGGTGGCGCGGATTTCGGTCGGGTGGTGCGCGTAGTCATCGATGAGCATGATCCCGTTGGCTTCGCCGACCAGCTCGAAACGGCGCCCGGTGCCCATAAAACGGTTCAAGGCAGCCGCAGCGGCGTGCACATCCAGCCCAAGGCGGTGCGCAACGGCCAAGGCAGCCAGCGCATTAGCCAGGTTGTGGCGACCCGGCACCTGCAGGTGCAGTTCAGCCAGCAGCGAACCGTGGAAATACACGGTTCCGCTAAAGCCACCCAGGGCATTGGGTTGCGCATCGCTGATGCGGTAATGCGCGGGGGCGTTGATTCCGAAGGTGAAAGCCAGCACACCCTGCGGGACAGCAAAGGCCAGTTCAAAGGTCTCCTGATGTTCGCTGGAGGCGATCAGGCTGCCGCCGGGCAGGATGCGCGCGACATAGTCTTCAAAGGCCTGGCGATAGACTTCCGGGGTGGGGAAGCAGTCGGGGTGATCGTGTTCCAAATAGGTGACCACCGCGATTTCAGGGTTGAGACCCAAGAACATGCGGTCGTATTCGTCAGCTTCGATGACAAAGAATTCACCGTCGCCGGCGTGCGCGTTGGAACCGAGGTTGGCGGAAACGCCTCCGATGATGTAGGAGGGGTCCAGGTCCAGCGCGGCGAGCAGCCAGGCCAACATGGCGGTGGTGGTGGTCTTGCCGTGCGTGCCTGCCACACCGATCACGCGGCTGCCTTCCAGCAATTGCGCCAGGAATTC
>JACRAG010000172.1 GCA_016213455.1 Anaerolineae bacterium
TGATCCGGGCCAACAAATTCCGCCGGAATCTGCTCGATCCCCACCGGCTTATAGGACTGGAACACCCCCTGCCGGGCGAGCGACTGCACGGTGAACAACTCGGTGGTGATGAACACATCTGCCTGCGGGTTGGCTTGCTCTTCGATCAGCGCGTTGGCAAGCTCGCTGTTGCTGCCCGCCTTCAACAGAATTTCAATTTCGGGATACTTGGCTTTGAAGGCATCCAGCACGGGCTGGATGAGCGGTTCGGAGCGCCCGGAGTAGAGCACCAGTTTGCCGCTGACCACAGAATCCGGGCTTTCAGCGAGTGGGGTGGCGGCTGCCGGGGCGCAAGCTGTTAGCAGCAGGAAAAGGAACACCAGGGAAAGGGCGGCACGTATCTTAACCATAAAATACCTCATAAAATGATGTGACCCGGCATACCCGGGGCGGCGCGAGCCTTCTATACAAACTTGACAGAAATAACCGGCGTGTTAAAATCAGAACAGTCACAGCTTACCGCGAAAGTTAGTATAGGCTAACTTTACAAATAAGTCAATACCTACAATATAGTTCAGGCCGAATATGTCGCATTCATCTCATGCCCGTTCAACCGACCGCCCGACCCACACCGTCGAGGATTACTTGATGACCATGCACGTCATGGAACGGGATTTCGGCGAGATTGTGGCTGCGCGCCTGGCAGAGATGTTGAGCGTATCGCCTGCCACCGTGGCGATGACCCTGCGGCGCATGGAACGCGACAACTGGATCACCGGACGGGGACGCAAAAGCATCCACCTGACCGAAACCGGGCGCGCAGCGGCGCACTCGGTCATTCGCCGGCACATGCTCACCGAGTGGTTGCTGGTCAGGCTGCTCAAAGTGCCCATCGACCAGACGCACGACGAAGCCCACGGTATCGAGCACGCCATTTCACCCCAGCTCGAAGCGCGCCTGCGCGACGCGCTGGACGACCCCAAAGTTTGCCCGCACGGCAACCCCTTCCCTGGCTGCGAGGAATATACCCGCGCCTGGCGCCCCCTCACCGAGCTGTCCCCCGGTCAGACCGTCACCCTGCGGCGCATCCACGAGTTTGCCGAAGACAATCACGAGTTGTTGACCTTCCTCTCCGAAAACGGCATTGCGCCCGGGGTCAGCGTCGAAATTTTGGAAATTTTGCCCTTCAACCAGACCGTCAGCATCCGCCTGGCAGGCAGGCAGATCACCCTGGGCTTTTCCGCCGCGCGTTTCATCTTCGCTGAAACACCGCAAACTCCCTGATCGACCTTACCCGCCGGATTTAACGGCTGAACAGTTTCGATTGGCTTCCGTACATCCTCGCCCAAAAACCCGTCCCGCCGTTATAATGGATGCGCGCCGCGTCCAAACGCATGGTCCGCGCCAACATACCCAATCCCCCGATTTTCTTTATTGAGAAGACCAGAACGTGCAAACTGAATCAAAACCAAACCTGGGCTGGGTCACCGCCATCGCATTTCTGTGCCTGTTTCTGCTGGGCTTGATCGACAACCTCAAAGGCGCCACGCTGCCGCCCCTGCTCGCCGAGCTGAGCCTGTCGGACGCGCAGGGTGGGTCCATCCTGCTGTGGGCCTACCTGGGCTTTTTAACCGCCGCGCTGCTGGTGGGCGTGCTCTCCGACCTGGCGGGCAACCGCGCCGTGGTGCTGGCTTCCGCCGCCTGCCTGGTACTGGGCATCATCGGCTACAGCCTGAGCAGCCGCCTGGGCCTGCTTTCGGCGTCCATGGCGTTGATGGGCATGGGCTTGGGCGGCGTGGATATGGCTGGCAGCCTGATCATTGTGGCCTATTACACGCGCAACAAAGGCCGCCTGCTCAACCTGATGTCCTTCTTCCACGGGCTTTCCTCCACCCTGGCGCCCTACTACGCCGGGCTGCTGCTCACCGCGGGGCTTTCCTGGCGGCAGGTGTACCAGTTCCCGCTCGTCGCCGTGGCTGCCATGCTGCTCATGGGCGCGCTGGCGCCCTTCCCCAAAGCACAGGTAACGCAAAAAAGCGGCCTCGACTTCCACGCCCTCGGCAAGGTCATCCTCCAGCCTGGCATGGGCTGGTTCTTTGCGCTGATGATCCTGTACGTGTCCACGGAGATTGGGGTGGCCTCCTGGCTGGTGACCTACCTGCAGCGCATTCAAAACCTGAGCGTCACGCAGAGCGCACTGTTTCTGTCGATGTTCTTTGTGGGGGTGATGATTGGCCGGCTGCTGGGCACCCTGTTTGTGGAACGCATCGGCTACCTGCGTGCCATCCTGATCACCTCATCCTGCGCCGCGCTGTGCCTGGCGGTAGGCATGTTTGGCCCCGGCGCATCCTACTGGGCGCTGCCACTCACCGGCCTGTTCCTCTCGATCATCTTCCCCACCCTCACCGCCGCCGTCTCTGACCGGGTGAGTGAAAACGTGGGCACGGTCATGGGCCTGCTGTTCGCCTTCTGCGGCATCGGCGGCGCCATCGGCCCGTGGTTGATCGGTCTGGTCAGCGACGCCGCCGGCATCCAGGCTGGTTTCGCGGTCAACCTGGTCACCTGTACCGCCCTCGCCGCCGGCATGGCCATTTTGATGCGCATTGTGCGCAGCAACAGATAACCTCCCTGATCAATAGAATCAAAAAGAGATGACCGCACGCGGGGTCATCTCTTTGTTCTTAATGCAGTAGGGAGGAAGGGCATCCTGCTTAGCGCGGTGCAGGGTTCCGTGGTGTCCGCATCCAGTGTCTATCCAAAAATGATTTCCCCCACCCCTGCCCCTCTGGTGTTTTTCAATCACACATAAAAGGCAATGTTAGTTTTAGGGATAAGTTCTTAATTTAAATAAGTTCAA
>JACRAG010000181.1 GCA_016213455.1 Anaerolineae bacterium
ACGCCAGGGTTTGCATGGCGCTCAAGGGCACACCGTCGCGGGCAAAAATGTAGCCAATCTTGCCCTGCGGAATGGTGACCAGTGGAGCAATATGTACAACATATTGGATCGGCATCAGGTAATGCAGGCCACCGCGCAACACATTCGGCTGGTAACCCACTTCACCCTTCAACGCGATGAATCCACTTTTCAGGGATTGACCGCCAAAACGGCGCTCGACGATACCGATGCGGTTGTTCGGGATAAAGCGTATCCCCGAAAGCAGCACGATGATCACCAAAACAATCAAAACAATCAACAAAACAGAACCAAGTCCCAAAAGGGTAGGCATACAACGCTCCTTGTCCACCGGAAATAGTTGGCCGGAGGGACATCCGCCTTTGATTATAGGACGGACTATACCCCCAGGCGCATATTGCCCAACCTTTTTGACTGGTCCTTGACACAGCCCGGCTTTACAAGTCGCGCAGATAATCGGCGAGCAGCGGCCCCAGGCGGCGGTATTTATCAAACTGTTCCGTGTAACGCCGGTGCTTGTGTGGGTCCGGGTTGAACTCGCGGTCCAGTTTGACCATTTGCGCCACGCCCTCTTGAACCGATCCAAAGGCGCCGCAGCCCACACCCGCCAGAATGGCAGCCCCCATCGCACCCGCCTCGTTGACCTGCGGGCGGATGAACGGCCTTCCGAGGATATCCGCGCACAGCTGAACCCATCGGTCCGATTTGCTCCCTCCGCCTGCTGCATGGAACACGCCCACTTCCACGCCAATGCCGGGCAGCGCCTCGAATGATTCCCGCAGGTAAAAGGTGCTGGCTTCCAGGATCGCTTTCAAAATCTCCCCACGCTGTGTTTCCAGCTTTAAACCGGCAATCACACCGCTGGAATCGCGGATGAAATTGGGCGGTCCGGTGATGGTGAAATGCGGCAGCACCATCAATTTGCTCTCTTCCTCCGGTAATTCAGCCATCAACAACGCGTAAATATCCTGGCCCGCTTGCGCGGTGGTTTGGCGTTCAGCCCGGGCAAAAGTATCCCTGAACCACTTGACCAGTACACCACCCTGGTTGTATATGAAGCTGACGAAGTGCCCGGGCACCGCATGATGCTCCGTGTTTAAACCACGCGCCATCATCCCGGCAGCATCCGGGCGGCGGGTGAAGACCGGCACCATGCACAGGTATGTACCCATGCCATACATCGCCGCGCCTTCTCCAATGGCTCCACAACCGATGGAATTGCAGCACTGGTCATGCCCTCCCGCCACAATCGGTACGCCCTTGGGTATACCCATGGTTTCTGCTGCCTGGCTGCTCACCGCGCCCACAACGGAGCCGGATGCCACGCAGGACGGCAGTTTCTCACGATCCAGCTGCGCCCAATCCAGCAATTCGTCCGACCAATCCTGTTTTTCCAGGTCAAACAACAGGGTACGGTTTGCCAGCGAGTAATCCACCATCGCATCCGCGCCCAGCATGTAGCCCACAAAGCTCCCCCACAACAGGAACCGGTCAGTGCGAGCATACAACGCCGGCTGTTCCTGCTTCAGCCAGATCAACTTGGCGAGAGAATAAGGACTGCCCAACGTATTGCCGTTGATGCGGTACAGACGCTCTGCGGGCATGGAGTCACCCAGCCCGGGCAAATATTCATCGCCGCGCACATCAAAGTTAAGGATGGATGGCGCCAGGATTTCCCGGCTGGCGTTCACCGGCACCACCGCCTCGCCCAGGGAGGAAATGGACAGCGCGGCAATCGGGTCGCGGCGCGTTTCTGCGCTGGTCGCGGCTTTGCGGATGGTGTTTTGAATCGCCGGCCAGATGCTGCGCGCATCCAGCTCAGCCCAACCCGACTGCGGATGACTCACATCATATTCCACATAAGCCAGGCTCAACATCCGGCCATCGGTGGAGAAAACGGCTGCCTTGCAACCGCTGGTGCCGACATCGATGCCCAACAGGCTCATACGCCACCTGCCATTTGAGAAATAGGATTCATCTTAAGCTGCCTGGTTTCTTTTGATGGATGCCATTTACTATTTGGCCCTGCCATCCACCCATCATGTCGATCCTTCACAGTTGCTGAGGGAGGGTCACGTCAAATTCCAGGTAATGCCCCAGCGCCTCCACCAATACGGATTGATGGCAGCCCGGCGTCACAGAAACGTGATGCCGGTGGCCATGAACGCCAATATGCAGCAAAACATCCTGCAGCCGGTCGATATGCGCTACGCCTGCCACGCCAAAGAAGTTGGCTGGCACCACATCCTCGGTGAATCGCCCCTGCCCCAGGTACATTTTCACGCGACCTTCATCTGTCATCAGGCTGCCGAAAGTGAAATCCATCGGTTTGATCCGGCCCACATTGCAGCCGTATGCGTTTCCTTCGCCGACAGAGTTCATCAGAATGGCATGGTCGGTGATGCGGCCTTTACCGTCCATCATGCTGGCAGGCAGTGGTCCACAGTGGAATAGAATGCAGCGATCATCATCGTCTTCAAAATTGTTATTCCAATCCAGCAGACCTACCGGCTGGTAGGAAGCAAGGTGCAGCGCGCGCATCGCCACCGCATTGCCCAAATCCACCTCACAAGCAGAAGCCAGACCCAAATCGTTCAACGCGCCCATCGCAACGCAGGGCGATATTCCCATTTGCACCTGGATTTCAGTCCAGCAGCGGATTGCCAGCGCATCCAGGCGCGCTTCGGCGGTGAGTCGGTCCAGGGTAACCGCCAGGCGCACCATACCGTCAAACGCGCGTTCTGGCACCCCTTCCCACGAAGCGTACTCAGCCAGAAAGGCTGCTTTTTCATGGTAGCCGGCCTCTTCCCGCTTTAACATTTTCATGCGGTGGAATATATCTGACAGGTCGAAGGTCTCCACGGTGATGCCACGCAGCTGCAGCGCGACCTCATCGATGCGCACCGTTTTGAACGGCGTGGTGCGGGCGCCAATCGCGCCAACCACCATGCCTTTTACGCCTTTCACCACCTGGCAGATGCGATCAAACTCGGCCACATTGTCCTTAAATCGCGGGCTGGTTGGCGCAACGGTGTGCGGCTTGAGCGCTGTGAACTTGACCCCATACTGCCGGAAGACATCCATGATGGAGATTTTTCCACAGAAAGAGTCTCGTCGCAGCTCCGGGCTCATTTTGTCCAGGTCGTCGGGATAAGCCTGGATCCAGATGGGCACACCGGCTTCCTGCAGTGCAGCCACAGCGCCGGTCTCGTCTCCGAAATTGGGCAGGCAAACGATCACCCCGCCAAATTTGCCGCGGTTGGCGCGCAAAAAATTGGCGAAAATCTCACCTTCCTGGGGCGTTTCCACGGCGCCGTAACGCGTGGCATCCTCTTCCAGCATCAACACTTCATGGCCCAACGCCTCCAATTCCCGGCGCATCTCAGCCCGGGCACTGCCGATCAACGATGCCGGGAAAAAGCCCCGGTTGCCAAAGAATACCGC
>JACRAG010000182.1 GCA_016213455.1 Anaerolineae bacterium
AGATCCAGGATGGTCTTCAGCACCTGGTCCATGCCGGTCAGACGCGACTTGTTCACCTTGACCAACGGCACCCCGGCGACTTCCTTAACCTCCAAACCGGTGGTGATGATCTCATACAGTCCTGAAGACATGCGCAGGTGCAGGTGATCCTGCATGCCGTATTTGCGGAAAATATCCAACAGCTGGTCGCGGGTCAATGCGCTGGAGGCGATCACCAGCTCCTCCACACCCAACCGTTGAATCTGTTCGTCCAGGCCTTCCAGGCCTCCCACCACGGGCAGCCCTTTGATGGGTTGTTCATGGCTTTCGGCACCCGGGTTCACCAGGCCAAGCACATTCAGACCGGAGAAGGCCCAGTCGCCGAACTGTTCCGCCAGAAGGCGCGCTTCCTCGTTGGCCCCAATGATTAACGCCGGGGAGAGGAAATAACCGTGGGTGCGCAGACGCCGCACGCCTGAGCGCAGCAGGAATCGCGCCGAGGCCACCAGCAAAAATGAGAAGGCCCACGAAATCAACAGCCAGCCGCGCGCAATCACAATTTCCGGGCCAAGAAAACCGGCGAAGATCACCAGCGTCATGGCGGTAAAAGTGGCATAGAACACATGAGAATATTCAGTTGTACCGCCCAGCAGGTTTTCGCGTTTATACAGCCCAAACAGCGCAAAAACCAACAACCAGGCCGGAATGAAGATATAAACCAAAGTCAGGTAAAAATCAAGCGACGGCACCACTTCCAGGCGGAAGATGGGAATACCCGACTCGAAACGGATAAAATAGGCGATGCGCAGCGCAGCGCCAACCATGAGAAAATCGGACACAATCAGCGCCAGCCGGTATAACAACCATTGATACGGATGAACGGCTGTTTTTTTGGCAGCGTCGATCTTGCCCTGCACTGCCTCATATTCAAACGGATATGCGGATGTCCCTGACAGCCTCAATGTACACCTCCTCCAATTCAACCGCGATCGCGCTCCAACGGTGGTTGCGTTCCACATAAGCCCGGCCTGCACGACCAACCTGATCACGCAGCTTCGGCTCATCCAACAAACGCACCACGGCTCCGGCAAATTCCGCGGGATCATCCGCTACCATTAAGTCAACCCCCGGAGCCACCTTCAGCGCAGAAACCGCCTGCGAAGAGGACACCACAGGTAACTCGCATGCCATCGCCTCTAAAACTTTATTCTGAATCCCTGCGCCGTAGGTGACCGGGGTAACTGCCACAGCCGCCTTGCGCAAATAAGGCCGGATATCCGGCACGGTGCCGGTCACCTGGACCGCCGGGTTATGGGTCAACGCCAGCAGCTCAGGGGTTGGGTCTTTACCGACCAGGTACAACTTCACATCCGGGCGCTGCTGCTGAACCAGCGGCAGAATATGCTCGGTGAAATGCAAGGCCATGCTCACATTGGCGTGATAGCTCATCTTGCCGCTGATGATCAGGCTGGCTGGTTCGCGGGCTGCGATCCCGTCTGCCGTGTAATACTCCAGATCCACGCCGTTGGGCAGCACCTTGATGGGTTTCTTCAACGCCTGAGCGCCGAGCAGACGCTCATATTCTTCCAGGTCGCGCTGTGAAGTGACCAGTGTGCGGTCAAACTGCTGCGCCAACCAGGGCTCGTAGCGCTGCGTGCGCCCCAACTCAAAGCGAGTCAGCCAGCGGCTGGTGCGCTTGCGGCTGCGTTCGGCAGCCAGGCGGAAGAGCAGGCTGATGCTGTCCACGCTATCCCACACCACCGGCAGGCGGCGCGTGGCAGGGCGACCCAACAATTGCAGCCCAAACCAGGCGCCGCGCAGATGCTCCACGTGGGCAACATCGAAATCGCCTGCCTGGTCGATGGAGTGTGCCAGCTCGGCGCTGCGGCAGTATGCCGCCTGCAGCGGAGCAGAAGAAGGCAGGGCCATCAGGCAGTTGACCAAAGAACGCCAGCGCGGCAGGTCCAGCGCCAGCACCTGCCTGCACACCGGTCGCAGCGCATCCAGGTCAGCCCGATCCTGCGGCGAAACAGTCAACGTCGCCAGGGTCAGTTCGTGCCCACGCTCCGCCAATCCGCGCAGCAGGTTATAAGGCCGCACGCGGACCAGGTTTGGGACGTAAGGGACAACGAATAGGATCTTCATTTGCGCCTGATAAAGTTCACCATAAATACGCCCGCGAGGAAAATCACGGACGGAATCAACGATTTCGCCAGGAAGAGTACATAATCGGTCTCACTGTAAAGCACATCCCCACTCTGCGGGCGCACATTCGAAACAGGAGCCGTGTCCAGATCGTTGGCATTCATGACGGCGTCAACCTGCGGGGTCAGCACCTGGGTGGGCAAGGCAGTCGGCTCAACCGTCGGCGTGAAGGTGGGAATGGCTTCCGGGTTTACCCTCGCCGCCGAAGTGACACCACGGGCATACCACACCCGGTACTTGCCATTGTCGGAATCCCAAATAGTCTCTTCAGCACGCACAAACCAGACCACATTCACGATATTTCCCCGGCTGACCGTAACCCGGGGCCATTCAGGAACATCTCCCTCATAAGCCGCAACAACCGAAGGAGCCTGCCATGCTACCCCATCCCAGACCACATCCAGCACATCCAGGGTGGATTGGACTGCGGTTTCCTGTCCAACGATGATCAGGTGCAGATTACCATCGCCGTCGGCTGCCATGGCGTAATCATCCAGGTTGGATTTATACACAGCCGCCGCACCAATTACACCGGGGATGGGCAAGGAATCACTCCATGTCTTCCCATCATCCTTAGAGATTGTGTAATAAACCAGGTTATCGCTGATAGACCAGTAGGCAACAACCAGGTTTCCTCGAGCATCTTGCCCGATGATCACATTTTTTGTGTTCGGGTCATCCGAT
>JACRAG010000183.1 GCA_016213455.1 Anaerolineae bacterium
AAATGCCATCGCATGTATCAGAAGTACATTGCCTGAGGATAGACATAAACAACCCGTTCAAGTCGAACCCAACGAGAGGGTTGCCGTGAACGGGGTCCGGTGGGGTTGATACGGCACTGCGCCGGTGCATCGTCAATCCGCCGGGGCAGCCCCCAGCTCATTGACCGAGACCAACCTCAAGTTCAAATCCCGCAGGTGGTCAAGGATGCCGTACAAAGCCGCCTGGTCGATCAAATCCACCGTCAGCGTGGTGATCACGCTGCCGTCTTCCGCCTTTTCTGTACAAAACTTCACATCCCCCAGCCAGGCTGACCAGGTTTCATCCAGTACACCAATTGTTCTGATCTGATAGACCATGGACACACACCCTCCAAAAAGTTTCCGCAGCACCACTATAGCCCGCGGAGGGCAGGTCCGACCATGTACTTTGGGGCAAGAATGGGGAAAAATTGAACCGGCGCGAACAGGAAGGTCAATCCAGCAGGCCCAATTCACGCGCGCGAACCACCGCCTGCATCCGGCTGTCCACACCCAGTTTGTTGTACAGCCCGGTCGAGTAATACTTGACTGTGCGCAGCGAGATGAACATCTTCTGCGCAATCTCCTTGTTGGATAAGCCGCCGGCGATGTACTGCAGGGTCTCCATCTCACGCGGGCTCAACGGCTCGATCAACGCCGTGGATTCCGGCTTGATTTTGGGCCGTTCCGGTTGGGTCTGCGCCGGTTTCACCGGCTCTGCATCCGCCATCGCGGCAGGAAAAGCCGCCAACAGGCGGGCGGCATAACCGGGTTGAATGCCCTGCTCCTGCGCTGCCCGCAGCAGCGTCCGCATCGCATCACCTTCATCCACAAAGGGCTGGACAATGCCTTCCGGCTCCGCCAGGGTCAAAGCCTGCGCCAGGTACGCCAGGCCCGCCACCTGGCGGTCATCCGCCTGACAGATCAAGGCATGCAGCAGCAGCGCCGCCAGCTGCGTACCGGTTTGCCCGTTTGCGCCTGCCCATTCCGCAATGCGCGCCAGCCCCTGAGATGCGCCTGACCGATCACCTTGCAGCCAGCGCAGGCGGGCCAGCGCCAGGTATTCCGCCTGGCGTGGGAAGGTGATGTCACCTTCCAGGGTGATTTGCCGCGCCTGAAGATGCCTGCCCGCCTCGGCAAGCCTGCCCTGGCGCAGCCAGAGCTCAGCCAGCAGTGCGGCTCCGGGACAGGCGATATACGCCGGCAGCGGATGCGCTTCGCTGGATTGCGTGGCAGCCTGCGCAGCGGCCTCGGCTTCCACCAGGCGGCCTTGCGCCAGCAGCAGTCGCGCCAACCGTTGCTGCCCGCGCGCCGCCTGCCAGATGAACTGCTGCTCGCGGGCCATTTCTGTCCCTTTGCGCACAATCTCTTCGGCCTCAGCCAGCGCTCCCCGTTCCGTCAGCAGCCCGCCCCAAACCAGGCGCACATCCACTGCCATGCTGGAGCGCTCAAAACCGTACTGCTCGATGAGCTGCAGTGCCTCCTGGCAGCAGGATGCAGCACGGCTGAGCCGGCCCTGCGAAAACCAAAGCACGCCCAGGTTGGCCAATCCGGACAACGTCATATGCGGCTTGCGGGATTTTTTGGCATCCACAATCGCATCCGCCAAAACACGCGCGGCCTCCGTCAAGGACCCCAGGTTCAACAGCGCATTGCCCAGCACCAATTCAACCCCACAGCGTTGACCGGCGTCCTCTTCGCGCACCAGGTGCTCCAAGGCCGTTTGAGCATGAGCAACCACAGCCTGCCAATCCGTATGAAATGAAGCGATGTAGGTACGCAGGGCAAATACGCTGCCAATCAAGGCAGTTTCCGGCGGATCCGCCTGCAGCGCAGACTGAATGTACTCCTCCAGCAGCGGGATGCAAGCCTCAGCCTCCCGCAGCCTGCCCATGCTGATCAGCATGGAAACCTGGTAGGTCAACAGCGGCGGATAAGCTTTCTTTTCCTCGTCCGGCAGGGCATCCATCCAGGCCAACAGGGTTACATGCTCGCCGCGCCCCCACATCTCCGCAGTGACCTGCACGACCAGCGCCGCGGCTTTGTGATGATCCTTCATCGCAAACGCGTGATGGATGGCATTGGGCACCAATCCATTTTGCTCGTACCAGGCTGCAGCCCGGCGATGAAGCTCCTCCACCGCCGCCGCGGGGCTTTGCGCCAGGCGCTTGCGCAGCAGGTCAGCGAAGAGATGGTGATAGCGGTACCAATAGCGCTGCTGATCCAGCGGAACGACGAACAGGTTGCTGCTCTCCAGGTGCTGCAGCGCGGATTGGGCATCCACACCGCCGTCCAGCAACAGCGCGTCACACAACGGCGGGCACAACTGCTCCAAAATGGAAGTTCGAATGAGGAAATCCTGGATGGCTTCAGGCTGCCGGTTGAGCACCTCTTCAATCAGGTAATCCAGGATGAACCGGTTGCTGCCCGAAAAGGAAGCCACAAATTCAGTCGTCCGGGCCGGGTCAGGCGCAGCCAGGTCGCGCATCGCCAGCGCCGCCATTTGCAGCCCGGCAATCCAGCCCTCGGCTTTATGGTTCAGCGCCTGCACCAGCGGCGCCGCCAGGTTGAGCCCCACCCCGCCATTCAGGTAGGTTTCCGCGTCGGTGTCCGAAAACCGCAAATCACTCAGGCGCAATTCCAACAGCTGGCCCCGTCCGCGCAGCAAGGCCAGCGGCAGCGGCGGATCGGTGCGCGA
>JACRAG010000190.1 GCA_016213455.1 Anaerolineae bacterium
GGACCGGCCATAGGCCGGTCCAACACCCCAAATATTCTTTTGCCCCCTTTCTCCTGAGGGGGTGGCGGCGAAGCCGCGGGGGTGGATTAAGGGCTAATCGCAAACTTTGCGAATAGCCCTGCGTTAGAACCAGCCTGGCCTTGACTTCAATACCGGTCAAATCAATGCCGGTGGCTGGCGGAGCCGAAGGCGTGCTCGAACACCAGCATGCCGTAATAACGCCAGGCGAACGCGGCGGTGTATTCCGCGGACTGCGGCTTTACCTCGCGACCCGAGGACTGCGCCTTCAGATTCTTTTCCAAAAAGCCCAACAACTGCGCCCAGGCTTCTCCCTGCACCCCGCCTGCGCGGATGTCTTCCATGCTGGTGACAAAGGCGTGCGGCTGGCCTTCATAAACGCTGATTTCATGCGGCACACCGGCCTGCTGCAGCGCCTGCTCAAAAGCGTCCACCTCTGCCAGCGGGATGGACTGGTCCGCGCCGCCAAAAATACCCAGCACCGGTCCGGGCAGCGACTTCAAAGCCTCGGCGTCCGTCTCCAGCGAACCGTAGAAGATGGCAGTGGCAGCCAGGCGATTGTTGTGCAGGCTGTACAGCAGCGAAGTGCGCCCGCCGTAGCAGAAGCCCATGATGGCGATGCGCCCGGCATCCACCTCGGGCAACCCTTCCAGGTAATCGTACACGGCGTCCAGATCCTGGTTGACCGCTTCGGGTTTGGTGGTGATCACCTGGTAAATGGCGCGCGGGATCCAGGCGGTGGTGGAGCCGCGGAAGGTATCCGGCGCAATCACCACGTAGCCTTCCTGCGCCAGGCCATCGGCCTTACCAACAATGCTCTCATTCAAACCATAGAACTCGTGGATCATGATCACCGCCGGGAAGGGGCCTTCGCCCTGCGGGCGAGCCACATAGGCGCGCACCTCGGGGCTGCCATTCACGCCGGGGATGCGCGTATTGGTCACCGCCTCCAGCCGCCCCCGCCCTGCCAGGCTGTCCACCAGCACCGACCCCACCAGGAACAATAAAAACGCCGCGATGAGAGATAACACGACGATGAGGATGCGTTTGATGATTTTCATGCCACGAACTCCTTGATTGACTGCTCTATGCATAATCATAGACTGCAATTGTCCAATTTCAACGCGCCGTACGGGCTTTGCAGCCGGCAGGAAGTTCACTGGCGGGAAGCAGGATAAAGCAATCCTCCCTGAAAACAAAAAATCCCCGCCCGGTTGACGGGCGGGGACACACCAGTAAAAAACGATTAAGGGCTACAATAAATATTCGCTGACGCGCACCTTGCTGCTGTCCATTCCGGGCAGCATCTGCGCGGTCAACGCCTGCTCATCCTCCGGCAGCGCGTCCGCGGCCCTGGAGAGACGATCCAACCAGCGCGTTTCCAGTTTCGAATAGGTCAATTCGCCTTTCTCAGCCGCCTGGCGCAGCAGCGCGCAGGTAGCCTGGGCGGCGCGGCGAGTGCGCAGGTATGCGGTCGGCTCGGCGATGATCGCCGCGGACAGCTCCAGCACCACATCCGGGCGCAGCACATAGGCCTGCGGGTCGTAGCGCGCGTCCGATTCCACCCACCAATCGCGCAGGCGCAGTGCCGATTCGCGCCCGTGCGCAGAGGCCGTGTTCATCAGACGGGTGGCATACACCAGCTGCTCCAGCGAGACGGTCGGCGCCATGCCTCCCAGCAGCTTGACGTTGTTGACCGACTCGTTGCTCCACAGGTCCGGCACCGCCTTGGCGATGTTGCCGATGGGCGAAAGATGCGCGCAAGCCGCCTCGGCGCCCTCCAGGGTGATCGGGCAGCCGGTGATGGCCTTGATGTACGGTCCTTCGTAGGCGCAATCTTTGTTGGGACCCAGCGCGCCCTGCTCAAAGGCCACCAGGCTGCGCGCCACCGAGAGCACGCGGATGATCGCTGCCCACACGCGCGGGATATATTTCTGCTCCGCCAGCACCATGGCGGTGTTGGCAAAACCGCAGGCTGAGTCGCCCGCCGGGACCACGCCGTACTGCCCGCTGATGCCGACGATTTTCTCCCACAAAAAGGCCATGTCACGGCTGCCCAGCACGCCCAGCGCGAAGACCGATAGCGGCAGGTCGCCGTTGAGAATGGCTTCATCGTGCACTTCTTTGCCGCCGGTCGATTCGATCGAGAAGAAATCCGCACCATTCTGCGCGCACAGCTCAAAGCTGCGCAGCATGTTCTCATAATGCACACCCTGGCGCAGCAGCGGCGGGCGGGCAAACTCGCGGATGTCGTTGGGGGTCACGCGCAGGGCGGTCAACAGTCCGTGTTTGGCCTGGGTTTCGCGCAGCGTGTCGCTCAAAATACGGGTCACACCCGCGCCCCACTCCGGCACCTGGGTCAGCTCGGGCAGCAGCTCAAACTCCACCACCAGCCCGGGCGCATGCAGTTCCACCGCGCGCGTGCAGGCCTCCGTGATCATCTGGGTGTACTCGGCGCGTATCTGGTCCATGGTCGCCGCGGAAATCTCCATACCCGGAAGGGTAAAGTTCAATTCGGGGTAGATCTCCCCGCCGCCAATCACCAGACCGTTGGGCAGTGTCACCGGTCGGGGGCTGACACCGTAGACGAAATCGTTCAAATGCGAGACCATTAACGAGTGAAATTCAGGCATGGCAGGGGTCCTCTCCAGATAGAAACAGGCAGGCAAATAGATCCGGCGCGGGCCTCCTGGCTGGAAGCTCACCGGTTGAGCGGTTCAAAAAACCCAAAATTATGCGAATAAAACGCTTTCGCGCGTGGTAATATCATCATAAACGCATATGACAACGTTGTCAATAGGCATTTTCGAGCCTTACAAGCTTGAAAAGAGCTCCCGCGCCTCCCCCCTGATCCGCAACCTGCCCGCGCCCGGAAAAAAAACCGGGTTCATTCCACACTGCTACTCGCAAAGCAGCTTGACAATCTTGGGGTTTGGGGTGTTGGGCCGGCCTATGGCCGGCCCAAAAACCCCAAAAATGTTTTTACCCCATTACTGTTGGGGCGGCGGCCGAGCCCCGGGGGTGGTTTAATGGCGAAAAAAAAAATTTTAGAATAAAACAA
>JACRAG010000184.1 GCA_016213455.1 Anaerolineae bacterium
ACCTGCCGTTCAAGCGCATTCAGTTCACCCCCGACCTGCTGCCCGGCGACATCACCGGCGGCTTCATCTATGATACGCGCCAGAACCAGTTTGTACTGCGCAAGGGGCCGCTCTTCACGCACATCTTGCTGGCGGATGAGATCAACCGCGCTTCACCCAAGACGCAGTCGGCTCTGCTGGAAGCCATGCAGGAGTTCCAGGTTTCCATGGAAGGCGAACGCCTGGAGCTGCCCAACCCGTTTATTGTCATCGCCACCCAGAACCCGATCGAGTATGAGGGCACTTTCCCGCTGCCGGAGGCGCAGCTCGATCGCTTTATTGTGCGCCTGTCGCTGGGGTATCCCAGCCTGGACGAGGAGGCCGAGATTTTGATGCGGCGCAGCCAGCGCAAACAGGATGCGGTGGCATTGCAGGCGGTGATCTCCCCGGCGGAGTTTGCCGCCATGCGCCAGGCAGTGGAGAATGTGCATGTCGATCCGGACGTGCAGCGCTACATTGTGCAGCTGGTGCAGAAAACCCGCCAGCATCGCCAGGTGGAGCTGGGTGTCAGCCCGCGCGGGTCGCTGGCGCTGCTCAAACTGGCGCGCGCGTGGGCGGCGATCCAGGGGCGCGATTACGTCATCCCGGACGATGTGAAGCTGATGGCGCAGCATGCCCTGGGCCACCGCGTGATCCTGGACCCCAACCTGTGGGGCACCAAGAAGGCCGAACGGGCGGTGATTGACGAGGTGCTGCAGTCGGTGGCTGTGCCGGTTTCGACACGGACGGCATGAATACCAAAACCAACCAGATTTTGCTGGTGATCGCCGGCTTGTTCCTGGCAGCGCTGACCAGCCGCAGCAGTACGCCGGCGTTAATGGCGCTGCCGTTTTTGGCATACCTGGCGGCGGGCGTGTTGACCGCGCCGGGCGATCCGCTCTTGCGGGCGCAGCGCAGCCTCAGCCGCAAGCGCAGCGAAGTGGGCGCACCCGTGGAGCAGGAAGTCCTGGTTGTCAATGAGGGAACGGATGTGCCACGCCTGGTTCTACGCGAACCGGCGCTCGCAAAACTGCATGTGACGCAAGGCGACCTGGTGCTCGCAAAACTGCGCCTGACGCAAGGCGACCTGGTGCAGTGTGTCAGCCTGCCGGCGGGACAGACTGCCGCGATGCGCTACACGTTCACCGGGCGGCGCGGGCGCCTGGCCTGGGAAGAGGCGCAGGTGACGGTTAGCGACCTGTTTGGCCTGTTTGAGACGCAGCGCATGCTGCCGGCGCCGGCTCAGGTGCTGGTGCTGCCCGAGCAGCGCCCGCTGTACCGGCTGCGCGTGCGCCCGCGCCACACCATCCGCACCGCAGGCCCCAACCTGTCGCGGCTGCCCGGCGCGGGGGTGGATTTCTATGGCGTGCGGGAGTATCACGCTGGCGACTCGCTGCGCTGGATTCATTGGAAGAAATCGGCCCGCCAACCGCGCACCTTCTTCTCCAAAGAGTTCGAGCGCGAGGAGATGGCGGACATCGGCCTGCTGGTGGATGCCAGCCTGGCAGCCAACCC
Organism: Anaerolineae bacterium; assembly: GCA_016213455.1. Lineage (GTDB taxonomy): Bacteria > Chloroflexota > Anaerolineae > Anaerolineales > Anaerolineaceae > Anaerolinea. The sequence goes on from JACRAG010000184.1 coordinate 1,534, forward strand.
GGCGCGCGGATCGGACAGCCTGCTGGAATATTCGCTGCAGGCTGCCGCAGCGCTGGCGAAAACAATCTTGCGGGCAGGAAACCGCGTTTCCCTGCTGGTGCTGGGGGAGCGCATCGTGCGCGTCTTCCCAGGCTCGGGCAAACGCCAGCTGGCGCGCATTCTGGACCAGCTTTCGGCCTGCGAGCCGGGTGAAAAGGTCTCCTTTGAGACAGTCAAATACCTGCCGGTGCGCCTGTTTCCCAGCCGGTCGATGATCATCGTGATCAGCCCGCTGCGGCAGCGTGATTTCAACGCGCTCACCCGTCTGCGTGCTGAGGGTTACCAGGTGCTGCTGATCAGCCCTGACCCGGTGGCGTTTGCCGCCCGCGCGGATGCCCTGGTTGGTCTGGACGGGCAGAAATCCTTTGCGGTGCGCGCGGCGCGCCTGGAACGTGAGACGCTGCTGCGGCGCGTGCGCCAGATGGGCGTGCAGGTGGTGGATTGGCCGGTCGACCAACCGTTGGATGCCATGCTGCGCTCGCTGCGTTGGGCAGAGAGGTGAGGGTTTGGTGAAGCATACCGTTCGATTACCGTTTTGGATTTGCCTGGGGGCAGCCCTGGTTCTGCCGGCAGCCGGTTTTGGCCTGGCCGGGTTGTGGCCGGGGGTGGTGCTTCCATTTGCTGGATTGGCGCTGGGGTGGGCAGGTCGCCGGGCTGCTTGGGCGTGGATGCCGGATGCGCTGCTGGCGCTGGATGCCGGACTGTGTGCTGTGGGCGCCTTGTTGGGCGCACCGGCCTATCTGATGGTCGCCGGGGCTGCGGCGGGGCTGGCCTGCTGGGAACTTTCCGGGCAGCCGGAGCCGGGCGAACACCCGTTGGCGCAGCGTTATACGCAGGAGCACCTGAAATTGCTGGCGCTGTCGGTCGGTGTGGGGCTGCTGCTGGCGGAAGCCGGGCTGCTGCTGCGCTTCAGCCTCTCCTTTGGGGTGTTGTTTGGCGCTGCGCTGGTGGTCATGTTCAGCCTGTACCGCCTGGCTGTGTTGTTCAGGGGCCGGTCAAGCTGAAACCTGGAGATGTTCAGCAATTGTGCCGTTGGGATGCACATGAAGACCGTATAATAGGGTTCTATCCGAAAATTATTGCAACTTCTTGTTTTCATCAATCCCACGCGAAGGGGGAAGGGCGATCTTGTTAATTTTCGGATAGAGTTCAAGTAAATTCCAAGGTCCAAAAGGTTTTTCGATGCATGCGGGGGCGGGGCGATGAAAACCAGAGTTTTACGGATTGCCATTGGCGTGATGGCAGGATTTATCGCGTTAACGGCCATTGGCGGGGGAATGGCCCTGTTGTTGGGCGCGGAAGGCAACCGGTTTCCGCTGACCTGGCTGGAGGGCACGCCTTTCAAAGATTACACCATCCCGGCGCTGCTGCTGGTGGTCGCGGTGGGCGGAAGCGCCCTGGCTGCGGTCGTGTTGATCCTGCGCAGCCGCCGCTTCGGCGCTTACGCCGGCGGGCTGTCTGGGCTGGTGATGATGGGTTATATCACGGTCGAGGCGCTGATCCTCAAGCAGGTTCCCCCCGGCCCGACAGGAATTGAGATCTTCTATTTCACCCTTGGCCTGCTCATTCTCCTGCTGTCGGCATGGGTTTGGAAAGCCACACAATCTTCAATAGAAAGAAGTCAACCATGAATCAAGCGGAACTGCCCTTATCCTGGCCCAAAGCGCTGCTGGCGGTCATTCCCGGACTGCTGGCTGTGGTCGGGTTGGTCAGCACCAATTTCACCGACCTCATGCTGGTCGGCATGGCGCTGTTGTTTGTTTATCTGCTCGTGGTGTTTTTCATCAACAAGCGCCAGGTGCCTGGCTGGAGCCTGATGGCGGGCGGTATGTTGAGCGCCATCGGCGTGCTGCTGGCTGCCGGCGTGATTGGCGGGCTTTCTTCTTTGGCGGTGGGGCAGTGGGCCAGCGTGATTGTGGTGGCGGTGATGTTGCTCGTCTTGATCGCGCTATTGATCTTCTCACTGCGTAAACGAGAGGTCTCGCCGGTGGTGTGGACGCTGCTGGCGTTGATCGTCGTGTGCCAGTTGGGGGTGCGGGTCAAGTACTTTGTGCTGCTCGGTACCTCCTGGTCGGTGGTGTATGGCTGGCTGTTCATCTCCCTGTATGCGGTGCTGGTTGGTCTGCTGCTGCCAGTCGCTTTTGGTCTGCTACTTGCGCCACGTGTCCGCCAGCAGGCTTTGCTGTTCGTGGTGGGTGCGGTCTTCCTGGGCTTTCAGTTGTTGATCGATATCAACAACCGGGTCGGCGGCGTGATTGGCGGTACCGTCTGGTTTACGGTTTACAAGGTTTCGATTCCACTGCTCTTCACCGTGGTGGCTCCGCTCTGGTTCCTGCGGGCGCCGTCTGCGCGCAGCCGGTTGGGCGGTCTGCTGGGTTGGACCGGGCTGGCGGTGGTGATCGACCTGGTGCTGGTCGGCCTTTCCTACCAGGACCTGCCGGTGATTTTATTGATCAGCTTCATTCCTTATACCCTGAGTGTCCTCCTCACCCTGGTGCTGGGTTATGTGCTTTATGGGTCGTATGCCGATGAGGATGGGACGGACAGCGAGGCAGATGGGGAGCAGGCGCAGGAAGATGCGCAGGATGAGCCCGTGGAAGAGCCGGCGGAGGATGAGCCGGGAGAAGCTGCGTCGCCTGATGAACCCGAGGATTCGCCGGAAGATGAGCATGACCGCACAAACTGAGCTGCTCTCGGGGCTGACCTTCCGCGGTCTGCAGGGTGAGATCGACTACCCGGCCATGCTGGAAATTGTGCGCAGCAGCCGCCAGGCTGATCAGCATGATGAACCGGTGTCTCTGGAAAACTTTCAACGCGATTATGCCCCCACCGACGAATTTGATCCGTCCCGCCAGGTGATTCTGGTGTGCGTGCCAGGAGAAGCTGCGCCGGTAGGGTACAGCCGCATGGGCTGGTACGCCAGCAACCCTGACAACCGCCTGTATTACCATTACGGTTATCTGAAGGCAGATTATCGCGGGACGGGGGTTTGGGAAGCCCTGGTGCAGCAAAGCGAAGCCCGTCTGCGTGCGATTGCGTCACAGCATGCGCCGGTTGCGGCGCGCTCCTTCCAGGCCTGGGCATCGGATTATCAGAAAGATTGGATTGCCGTTCTGGATCGCACCGGTTACCAGGTGGTACGGCGCTTCAACAATATGCTGCGACCGTTGGATGAAATTCCACAGATCCCACTGCCCTCTGGTTTCTCGGTTCACCCGGTACAACCAGACGAGATGCGCCGTGTTTGGGAGGCGCAAAAAGAGATGAACGACGGCCTGTTTGAAAATGTGGTGGAGGATTGGCTGGATGAGAAATACCCGGAGTGGCTGGCCAACCCCGGACACACGCCACATTTATGGCAGGTGGCCTGGGAGGGAGAGCAGTTGGCCGGGATGGTGTTGGCCCGCATCGATGCGGAGGATAATGAGAAACATCAACGCAGGCGCGGGTTGACTGAGCACATCTATGTGCGTCCGGCCTGGCGTAAACGCGGCCTGGCGAGCGCATTGATTGCGCGCAGCCTGCAGGTTTTGAAAGACCACGGCATGCAGGAAGCAGAACTGGGCGTGGATGCAGAAAATGAAAGCGCGGCGTATCGCCTCTACCAGCAGTTGGGTTACCAGACCTTTTACACGGATATCTGGTTCCGCAAGCCCATGGATGCGTGATGATGGCGAATATCATGGATGATGTGCAGCAAATCCTGGCGCGCGTACCAGCCTGGCAACATGCCCAGGAGATTTCGGTGGAGCGCCTGGCCGGGTTGACCAACACCAACTTCCGCATTACGGTGGATGGAGAGCGGTTTGTCCTGCGCGTCTCCGGCAAAAACACCGAACGAATGGGAATCAACCGCGCGCATGAGCTGGCTGCCTTACAGGCGGCTGCAGCGGCTGGAATCGGCCCGCAGGTGATGGTTTTTTTACCCCCGGAGGGTCACCTGGTGACACGCTGGGTGGATGGTCGTCTTTGGGAGGCCAGTGAGTTTCGCACACCCGAAAATGTGCGCCGGCTGACCCGCACCGTGCAGGCTATCCATGCCTTGCCGCCCAATGGTGCGGTCTTCTCCCCGTTTCAACGGGTCAACAATTTCCTGGATATCGCATGTTCCTTTGGCGTGCCAATCCCATCCAACCTGGAGGATTGCCAGGAAACCATGGCTCAGGTGCAGGCTGACCAGGACCGCGACGGCGGCGAATGGCAGCGTTTCTGTCACAACGACCTGGTATGTGTCAACTACCTGGTTGTGGATGCAGATGACAGCATCCAGGTGCTGGATTGGGAATTTTCCGGGTGGGGGGATGTGTATTACGACCTGGCGACAGTAGTGTATACGCATGACAGCGAAGGCCCCATCCCGCACTCACTGGAAGAGGAGATGCTGGACTGCTATTTCGGCGCCGTAACCAATTGGCAGCGCCGGCGCCTGGCGGGTATGAAGTTCATGCTCATGCTGTTCACAGGCGCGTGGGCGCTTGCCCAACACGGCATGATGCAGGGTGGGTTGATCCTTCCGGTCGAAGGGTTTGATTATTTGGAATTTGCGCAGTTTCTATTTCTGAAAGATATCAGTGACGTGCGCGCGCAATTTCTTGATCTGTCTGGTAACAGTAGGGTTAATGAAACTCGATAAATCCTTGGGTCCGGTTCGATCATGGGCAAAGAGTCCGGAGCAGTTTATTTCATAATGGTTGGTAGGAAGGTGGTAGGCATGGTGAAACCAATGCGCGCACCCCGGAGCAGATGCGCATTTGAGGCAACGCCAGGCTCGACACGCAGGCGGTAGGTGGTTGTGGTGGTGTCCAGCTTGATGGTGGGATCCACCGGCATGGTGATGATTTGGAGTGCTGAGCTTGCGCCGGTGCTTGTGGCGTTCTCCAAGTAAAGGTAATTACCAGTTTCGGGGTTATAGGAAAGTAACCCGAGCTGAAAATTACTTGCGTCATTGTCGATGACAAAAAATACAATTTCGGTGAGGGTTGCGCCAATTGGCAGGTCGAAATCCAACGAAAATGAAAAGGAACTTGCCAGGGCCGTGGCATATATGCCGCTTGCAACTGACGAATAGGTCAGTTCAGATGAAGTGGGTAAAAAGCGAAGGCCGGGATATGTGCGATAGTAAGTCCCTGAGACCGTGGGGACAGCCATCAACCCCGGTTGACTCTGGGTGACTTCGTTGAGTCCAACCCATTGACCATCGAGCCAGATGGGTGGATCTTTACTCTGTGCCTGGGTAAAGTCAGGAGATGTTCCGATGATCGCCAGGATGGCCATCACGACCAGCACAACACGCATAACCTGATTCATCCATATGGGCCGGTTGACTTTTGTTGACATGATCATTTTCTCCTTTTGTGAAATGAATACAAAACCAGTTTACATTGTTTTGGGTGAAAAAAATCACAAACTTTCAGTGGTGAATATTGCCGAACCTCAATACCTGAGGGGGATCATGCCTGGCAAAATTCCGGCCACCAATTTTGAACCTTTTGCCGGGGTCCGGGTACATACTACCGGAAGCGAGCAAAGGCAAAAGGATGATCACATACGCCAACCCGAAGAAAGAATCCTGGCCCATCCGTATGGCTCAACCTGAACAGGATGTTGATCTGGTGCAGCGCATTGCAGCCGGCGAAGATGCCGCACTGCAGGAGCTTTATGCTGCCTACGGACAGCGCATGTTTGCTTTTGCCTTGCGACTGACCGGTGATGCCGCGATGGCTGAAGACGCTGTGCAGGAGACGCTGGTCTCGGTCTGGCGCTCGGCGGGGCGGTACCGGGGCGAGGGCCGCGTTTTGGCCTGGCTGCTGGGGATTGTGCACCATGTCGCTCTTAAGGCCCTGCGCCGCCGCCCGCAGCCCATCACAGATGGGATGGCGGAAAACCTGCCTGCCGGTGGCGGACTGCCAGAGGACCAGGCGCTGGTTGGTGAACAGGCCCGCTGGGTACGGCAGGGATTGCAATCGCTTTCGGCCGAGCATCGCGCGGTGCTTGAACTGGTTTTCTACCAGGGATTGAGTCTCGAAGAGGTGGCGCAGGTGGTCAACTGCCCGGTTGGGACGGTGAAAAGCCGCTTGAGCTATGCGCGGCAGTACCTGCGCAGCGTATTGAGCCGTCAGAATGTGGAGGAATGGCGATGAACGAGCACACGACCTTTGAAGATCTTCTGCCCCTCTACGCGGCTGGCCAATTGCATGGTGCACAGCGTAATGAACTGGAACATCACCTGGCGAACTGCCCAGATTGCCAGGCTGATCTCGCGCTCTGGATGGCCGTTTCGACAGAAATGGCTGTCTCCAGCCGC
>JACRAG010000019.1 GCA_016213455.1 Anaerolineae bacterium
CGGTACCGAAATACACGTCGCCGGTGCCCCCACATCCAATCAGGCGATCCAGCCGGTAACGATTTTTAAGCAAAGCAATTTCGGTGGCCATTCTGCCATTTCCTCATCAGAAGAGCTCGACCATTTATTTCATTATACAAACCCGCCTGGCTGTGAGCGCAGCCTGTTTGCAATAGACCTTCGCATGCTCACAACCAGGCGGTCTGATCGGCGGGCTTGCCCGCCGCCTACAAAATCGCCTTGACACCGGGGATGCGCCTGAGGCCTTCTGCCACCAGGAAGCACAGCCCCACGACCACAGGCAGAACGATGGCAAATTTGAGCAGCGGAGAGAGCGCCACCGGTGTCAGCGCGACGGTCAGCGGGATCAGGATCAACGGGTGGATCAGGTACACCGCATAACTGTTGGCCCCGGCAAAAGCCATGAAGCGGCTTTGCGGCGCCGTGCTGCCGCGCAGCCACAGCATCAGCGTCATGCTGATGGACACACTGAACAGGCCAATCCACAGCATAAATGCTGCGCTTTGCCAGTACGGTCCGCCGGTGAAGACATCCGGCGACTCCGTGCCGCCCAGGAAGAAGATCACCGGCATCATCAGGAACAGTGCCAGGGTCATCCGGGCCCAAAAGACCAAATCCTTGCCGTTGAAGCGCGCCAGCCAATCATTGCGGTAAGCCAGCGTCCCGGCGATGAAGCACAGGATATACTGGACGAAGAAAATGGTCATCAGATTGAAAATCCCAAAGGCTTCGATGGTTTCGCCGATCTTGGTTTTCAGCCCGACCACGAACATCAATACCCCAACCAGCACCCCAAACCCCAGGATGGCAGCCTTTCCGGGGACCTTCAACCGCCGCGTCCAGGCCAGTTTCTCAGCAGGAATCGGCAGGGTCGCCAGCCGCCAGAGGGTGTAACCCACCACAAACAACAACAGTGCAAAGATGAACCAGGTTGGGCCTTCGTCTGCCCCGGTGATGAACGTGCGTCCAAAATAGGACAGGAATGAGTCGGTGACCTGCCCCTCGGCGCGCCCGGCAATATAGGTCGGGATCCGGCTCAAGGCGAAAGTGTACGCCAGCATGGGGATGCCCAGCCGCAGCAGGCGGTCTTTCCAGAAATACCAGACCCCTTTCCGATCATACGATCCTGGTGTGAAATAACCGGCGATGAAGAAATACAGTCCCAATGAAAAAGCCTGAACGATGGTGGTGACAAAGGTGAGTAGGATGCCGGCGATTTCGCTTTTTGCCGGATCGATATACGTCCAATCGCCAATTGCGCCGTAAGCGATGGCGGTGTGCAGCGCGATCACCAGGCTGATCAGAATGGCGCGCAGCGAATCCAGGTAATTGAGCCGTACTGCCGAGCGGGTGACAACAGCCGCTCGGGTCTGTGGAACCGGTTGATTGCGGATATCCGTTTGAGTGGACATGGTCTTACCTCACGAGTTGAATTTGGATCGAAAAAGAAACCCAATGAATCACACCCAGCCACGAAAAGAGTCCATCCCTGTCAATTCCAACTCCTTTCTACGACAGCGCAGGGTCGCCATTGTGCGGGGAAGCGTATCGTTCAAGCACGCCCAGCAAGGTTGGCAGGTCGGTGCCTTTGACAATGAACGCATCTGCGCCAGCCTCCTGGGCTCTTTGCCGGTGTGAAGCATCGCCATACACCGTAAACACGATCACAGCCTGCGCCAGACCCTGGGCTTTCATCTGGCGGGTCGCCTCAAATCCATCCAAACCAGGCATTTCCAGATCCATCAACACGACATCGGGTCTCAACGCGGCTGCCTGGCGCAGTGCATCCCAGCCGTCCTGCGCTTCGCCGGCTACCAAAACCACGCCGGTCAAGTCGAGCACATGGCGCAGTTCGTTGCGTACCACCGCCCGGTCATCCACAATGAGAATCCGTATCATGCCTGCCTGGTCCTCTACCATCGAGAATACGCAGATTGCAGGTCAGGCGCATCCGCCGGAAGCCCGGAACATGAAACAAAAAGAGACCGATTTTTTCAATCGGTCTCCGGTCGCAGTCTCTACGCCTGCGGTCTTAAGCCTGTAGGTGGAACCCACCTCAGCGCTGCGCCACCAGGCCTTTCTTGATCGCAAAAATCGCCAGCCGCGTACGGTCTCCCTGATCCAATTTGCTCAACAGGCTGCTGATGTGGGTTTTGACCGTCTTCTCGCTGATCACCAGTTTCACGGCGATCTCGCGGTTGCTCAGACCTTCGGCAACCAGCGTCAACACCTCAGACTCTCGCTGTGTCAAATCCAGCGCAGCCGGTGATGCGGCAGCCGGCTGTGCAGCCACCTGCTCCATCAATTTGCGCATTACTTGCGGGTGCAGCCGGGCTTCGCCATGGTGGGCTGCCCGGATGGCATCCATCAGGTCGTTGGGTGACACATCTTTGAGCAAAAAACTCACCGCCCCGGCTTGAATGGCGGGGATCACCTTGTCATCTTCGACAAAACTGGTCAGGGCAATCACCTGGGTGGATTGTTTCAACGCGCTGATCTGTCGCGTGGCGGATATGCCGTCCACTTCCGGCATCACCAGGTCCATCAGCACCACATCCGGCTTCAAGCGCGCAGCCATCTCCACGGCAGTTTTGCCATTGACCGCTTCGCCGACCACCTGGATGTCATCCTGCAGCTCGAGCAGCGTCCGCAAACCCTGACGCACGATGGGGTGGTCATCCACAATCAAAACAGAAATGCATGTTGCATCCGCGGCCCGGGTCAAATCCTGTTCAAGCATGCTCCACCTCCATCACAATTTCCACGGTCAGGCGCGTACCCTTTCCGGGCTGCGAATCCACGCGCAGTGTGCCGCCCAACGCCTGCACCCGTTCTTCCATGCTGATCAGACCTAAATGGCCTGACCGTGAGCGGGCTTGAACCGGATCAAACCCCACGCCGGCATCCTCGATACACAGGTAAATGCGGGTTGGGTCTTCCAGGTCGAGCACGACCACAGCCCGTTCCGCATGCGCATGTTTGACAACATTGTTCAGTGCTTCCTGGGTGATGCGGAACAATTCGCTTTCCATGCCGGCTGGCAGGCGCCGCTCGCCCTTCACGCGCAAATCCACGCATAGGCCGTCATTAGCCAGCCGCTCCTCAACCAGGCGGCGCAGCAAGGTTGCCAACCCGGTCTGTGCGGAGGGCGCCGGGTGCAGTTCCTGGATTAAAGCACGCATCTCTCCCAGCGCGTTTTGGGCCAGTGACTGCAAATGATCCAATTCCGCGGCAGCCCGGACCGGGTTACGGTCGATCAGAATACGGGCTGCCTGGGCGGACAGGGTCAAGCCAAAGATAATTTGTGTGACCGAATCATGCAGTTCACGCGCCAGCCGGTTGCGTTCACTGGCAGCCGCCAGCTCCTGCACCTGGGCGGCGTAGGCTTGTAGTTTCTGGTTGGCCAATTGGAGATCAGCCAGCAGCCTTTCACTGCGGTTTTGCGCCTCTTCAGCCTGCATGGCCAGGTAGCTTAAGGCTGTGAAGAGGAAGATGGCTGTGGGATAGATGATCACATACCCCACGCTCTCGGAGAGCGGGAAACCTGCCAGCTGCGCAGACACCATCAGCAGGGTGATCAGAACAATCCAGACCAGAGCGATCTTGCGGGGAAAATGTAGAATACTTTGTGTGCAGGGCGGAATAAACAACAGGGAAAAATAATCCACATCGCCGATGAACAACAACAGCACCAGGGCGATGCCGGTTTGCAGCACATTGATGATGTGCAGGGAAATGGGACTCCGGGAGATCAGGATCGGCTCTACCAGCAAAGATAGCAGGTAAAAGACCAAAAGCACCAGCATGACGGAAAATCCGGAATCCAGCCGCAGTTCACAGATGGCGCGCGCAGATGCAGCCGCGAAGGCCAGGTAAAGCGCCACATAAGCAATCAATAGCCGCAGGCGGGGAGGACGGGCTTCCAACTTTCTTCCTCCGGGTATGTTAAGATCATACTGCTTTTTGAAGCCGTAATCCAGCCCTGTGCGAATAAATTTCGCTTTTATCCGAAGATTATTTTCCCCAACCCCAGGCCCCGCCCGTGGAACAAAGTTGAGAAAACGGAGGCTACCGAA
>JACRAG010000189.1 GCA_016213455.1 Anaerolineae bacterium
CATGCCACTCCCCCGGCAGCGAACAGGTGGACCCACAGCGCTGCATCGCTTGCCATGCCGGAGAAAACCAGACCTTCATGGACTCGCACACCGCGGTTTTCGGCGCCAACTGCCTGCAGTGTCATGACGGTATAGATCGCATGCAGGGTTTCAAACATGAAAATGTGTTTGCCCTCACCGGAGCGCACGCTGTGCTGCAGTGCGAGACCTGTCATGTGGAAAAGAAATTTCATGGCACACCCTCCGAATGTGCCGCCTGCCACAAGGATCCAGAGATCCATGCCGGCGCAATGGGTGTCAAATGCCAGTACTGCCACACCACGGATGCATGGCAACCCGCTCTGCTTCACACACATGTCTTTCCCCTCGACCATGGCGGGAAAGGCGAGCAGACCTGTCAGACCTGCCATGCCGTGGATTACGCTCAGTTCGATTGTTATTCCTGCCATGATCACACGCAGGAAGGCATCGCGCAAAGCCACACCAAAGCGGGCATCCCGGCCGAAAAGCTGCCGGATTGCGCCGCCTGTCACCTGGATGGACTGATCCACCGGGATACGGGACAGTAAAGGAGGAAAATGCGCAAATCCATCCTGATTTTAATCGTGAGCCTGGTGATCACAGCTACTGCTGGTCTCACCGGCGCATTGATGCTGGCGCAGATCGGCCCGCTGCACGTTGGGCAGCCCATGTTCCAGGTGCAGGAACTGGCTGAAGAGACCCTGGTGCTCCTGACCTTCAAACCCGAAGATCGGGCTGCCCTTTCTATGGATCTGCTCGAACGGCGTCTGGCTGACCTCAGGTCGGCGCCAGGCCTTTCGGTCCAACTGCAAGCCGTCGATGCGCTGCAGCGCGAATTGATGCGTACTGCCAATATTCTGGCGAAGCTATCTGGAACCGGCTCCATCTCGCTGCGCACTCGCTTTGTGGACCTGGCAAGCCAGGCCCGCGCACAGCTGGACAGCCTGCAACGCCTGCCCGCAGTCGAGGCAGCGCGCAACCTGGCTGCCTTTCTGGAAGCGGTCGCCGCGGACACCAACCGCCCCCTGGCTGATCTGTTGGGACAACCCCCCACATTAACGGCCACCGCCCTGCCCTCACAGGCGCTGCTGGATGCAGCCAGCCTGGTCAACATCGCAGCAGCGCCCATCGCGGCGCACAATGTGGTTTTCCCGCCGGGCAGCGCGGGCGCGCAGCATGCCTTTTTCCCCTTGACTGGCAAACACGCCGCACTGGAATGCGCCGACTGCCACACACAGGGACGCTACAAAGGCACCCCGGCCGAATGTTCGGCCTGCCATGCCAACAAGACTCCGCCCAACCACTATCCGGCAGAATGCAGCCTGTGTCACAGCACGGACGGGTGGACCCCGGCAACCTTTAACCATAGCGCGGTTGACTCCTCAAACTGCGAGTCCTGCCATGCCAGCAAAAAACCTGCCAACCATTGGCCCGGTCAATGTTCGGCCTGCCACAGCACCCAGGCCTGGAAACCCGCCACCTTCAACCAACAGGCTGCCGGCGCCACCGACTGCCAGTCCTGCCATGCCAACAAGAAACCCGCCAATCACTGGAACGGCCAGTGTTCGGCCTGCCACAGCACCAACGGCTGGACCCCGGCCAACTTTAACCACCAGGCTGCCGGCGCCACCGACTGCCAGTCCTGCCATGCCAACCGGAAACCCGCCAATCACTGGAACGGTCAGTGTTCGGCCTGCCACAGCACCAATGGCTGGCGGCCTGCCAACTTTAACCATGCGGCCGCCGGCGCCACCGACTGTCAGTCCTGCCACAACCGCCCGTCCAATCATTTCGGCGGCCACTGTGCGGCCTGCCACAACACCAACGGATGGCGCGGCGCCAGCTTCAATCATGCTGCCGCCGGCGCCACTGACTGCCAATCCTGCCACAACCGCCCAAGCAACCACTTCGCCGGTCAGTGCTCGGATTGTCATAACACCAACTCCTGGGGAGGAGCCAGTTTCAATCACTCCTTCCCCATGAATCACGGCGGCGCCAACGGAAGCTGCTCCACCTGTCACCCCGGCGGGGGCAGCGGCTACACCTGCTTTGGCTGCCACGATCAAGGCAAAATGAATGAAAAACACAAGGAAGTTGGCAACTACTCATCCAGTTGCGCTGACTGCCATCGCAATGGTAAAGGAGACTGAACCGCATGCTTGAACTTTTCCGTGATACAACCATCAAACACGCTGTCCTGGCCGCCGGCCAGGTCACCCCGGACTCATCGCGCTGCGTCCAATGCGGTATCTGCAGCTACAACTGCCCGATTGGGATTGACGTACGCGCCCATGCGTTACGCGGCGCGCCGGTGCAGGAAAATCGCTGCCTGACCTGCGGAGAATGCATTCTACGCTGCCCGCGCGGCGTGCTGCGCTTCGAGTCTGCGTTACCGGAGCGGCTCTGATGCGGCGCTACGTCATCATCGGCTCTGGGGCTGCCGGCCTGGCGGCTGCCGAAACCATTCGCAGAAAAGATGCCTCTGGCACGATCATATTACTCACCGGAGACCGGCATGGATATTACTCCCGCCCCGGCCTGGCATACTATCTGACCGGTGAAGTACCGGAAAAGCAGCTGTTTCCGTATGATAGAAACCATATTCGCAATTTGAATTTGCTTTGGGAACAGAGCGCGGTGGTGCGGGTTCACCCGGCTGAGCACCAGCTCTACCTGGAAGGCGCAAAACGGGTAGATTATGACCGCCTGCTGATCGCCACCGGCGCCACAGCCATCTTACCGGACACGCCGGGGATCTCCCTGGAAGGCGTGGTCAAACTGGACAATATGGAGGATGCCCGCCACATCCTGCGCCTGGCCCGGCGCGGTGCAACGGCCGTGGTGGTGGGTGGGGGGATCACCGCGCTGGAACTGGTGGAAGGGCTGGCAGCCCGCGGCATGAAGGTGCATTATTTCCTGCGCGGAGACCGTTATTGGAGCAACGTCCTCGACGAGGAAGAATCGCGCCTGGTCGAGAACCGGCTGACGCATGAAGGCGTGGTCCTGCATCACCACACCAACCTGATTGAGATTCTCGGCCGGGGAGGCCGGGTGAGTGCCGTCCAGGCCCAGGAAGGCGATCGCGACCTGCGCTTGAACTGCTCGCTGGTGGCGGTAGCCATTGGCATCCGCCCGCGCAAAAACCTGGCTGCGCAAGCCGGACTTGAAAACGCGCGCGGCATCCTGTGCAATGAGGCACTGCAAACCAGCCACCCGGATATTTACACTGCCGGCGACGTCGCCGAAGTGATCGATCCCGTCTCCGGGAAACCCGTGCTTGACAGCCTGTGGGGTCCCGCAGTACAAATGGGGAAAGTCGCCGGAGGAAACATGGCTGGCGCCAACCTGATCTACCGCAAGGAGATCCCCTTCAACGTGACCCGCATTGCCGGCTTGATCACCACCATCATCGGTCAGGTCGGCAGCGAACCAGCCAAAACCCCCTCCGAAAACGATCTGACCGGGGCGATCATGCGGGGTGACTCTGAAATCTGGCGGCAATATCCCGACGCGGTGGTGACGCAGACCGTGGGCGGTCACAACCGCCTGCGCCTGTATGTACGCCAGGCTACCCTTGCCGGCGCGTTGGTGATGGGCGATCAGCAGCTCAGCGGACCGATTCAACGCATCGTGCGCGAAAAACTGGACATCCGCTCCATCCACAACATGTTAATCGCCCCGAATGCCCCCTTATCGGACATCATCACCCAATTCTGGCGCGAAAGGCAGCCCGCCCATGCAGCGTTCGGCTTCGTTTGAGCTGTGGTACGCCCTCGCGGCGATCCTCTTCGTCACCCTGGCTTACATCATCGTCAGCATTGTGCTGCGCGGATTCCCGCCTGCCTTTTCCTTTTACGGGCACACCATGGGCGTGTTCGGCTTTTCGCTGATGTAGATGACCGAAACGCTTTACAGCCTGCGCAAACGCACCCACAGTTCCCGCTGGGGGCGCATGGCTGGCTGGCTGCAGTTCCACATCTTCACCGGGCTGGTGGGGCCCTATATGGTCCTGCTGCACACTGCATGGGTTTTCAACGGATTGGCGGGCATTGTGATGCTGCTGACCGTGCTCATCGTGTTGAGTGGTTTCATCGGACGTTACATCTACACCGCCATTCCACGCACGCCGGGCGGGGAAGAAGTGGCGCTGGAGCAGTTAAACCTGATGGTGCAGCGCCTCGAGACAGGTCTCGCCCGGCTGGAACATGCCCCGGATGATGCCACGCCAGACACCGCCAGCCGGAAGCAAACCCTGGCTGAGATGCGCTCCCGTCGCGACCGATTGAAGAAACAGATTGGCGCATTCCAAACCACCCGGCGGTTGTTTTCTCTCTGGCATACCCTGCACATCCCGCTTGGATTGAGCCTGTTTGCGTTGGCGTTCTTCCACATCGGCGCAGCCATCTACTACGCCACGCTGCTGCATTGATTGCAGTCATTGGGGGATTTTGAACTCTTTCACCTGGGCGTGAGGTGTGCTGGATTCGTCTGAATGCCATTCAACTCCCGGCATTTTCGTCAAAAACGTTCTTCCAACCCACCAGACCTGATCCATTCGATCATCAGGAGTCTTCATTATGCCGGGGAATGAAGCGGCAGAAATTTTCCCAATTCGACCCCATCGAGAGGTATACTCAGATACGCTGGAAAGCGCTTAAAATCAAAGCTTGAAAGTCTCACCGAAAAGCCATACCATTTTAAGAACGATCCTTCCAGTTCGCCTGGTATCTTCAACGTCAACCCATTCTCAGGAGAAGAAAATGAAAAAGACGATTCTCGTTCTGCTTTCCGTCCTGGTCATCGTTAGCCTGATCGGCTGCGCCCCGGCTGCCAGCGCACCCAAAACCGAAAAAGTGGTTTACCTGATCAACGGCGCCCTGGGCGACAATGCCTTCTACGATTCAGGCCAGAAGGGCATGGACAAACTGGCCGACGAATATGGCGTGGAAATCCGCACCATCGAGACCAACTTCGACGCCGGTCAATATGAGCCTGCCCTGCAGGCTGCCGCCAACTATGCCGATGTGATCTTCGTGATCTCCTACGGTTTTGAAGATCAGCTCAAAGAATACGCCGACAAATACCCCAACAAGATCTTCGTCAACATCGACACCGTCGTGCAGAATGAAAAACAAACCATCACCTCGGTGGACTTCATCGAAGAAGAATCCGCCTACCTGGCGGGCGTGGTGGCTGCACTGACCACCACCGACACCAGCCTGCCCGGCGTCAACGCCGACAAGCTGATCGGTGCGGTCGGCGGTGATGTGGACCCGGTCATCTCAGCCTTCGTCTTTGCCTACACCAACGGCGCCAAGTCGATCGACCCTGAGATCACCGTGGAGACCAAATACCTGGGCAGTTGGGATGACACCGCCAAGGGCAAGCAAGCCGCTCTGCAGCTGTATGACATGGGCGCCGACGTGGTCTTCCAGATCGCCGCTGCCGCGGGCATGGGCGTGCTGCAGGCTGCCGGCGAACGCGGGCTGTATGCCATCGGCGTGGACACCAACCAGAACGACATCGTGCCCGGGCATGTGGTAGCCAGCGATATCAAAGATGTGGGTAAAGCCATCTACGAGGTGTTCAAGACCATCAAGGACGGCACCTACAAACCCGGTCAGGTGCTCAGCTACGGTCTGGCTTCCGGCGGTGTGGACATTGACATGAGCGCTGCCGCCCCGGTTCTGCCGCAGGCTGTTCAAGACAAGGTCAACGCCGTGCGCCAGGAGATCATCGACGGTAAACTGAAAGTCGAAATTTACACAGGCCAGTAGGCCCCTGCCTGCAATCCCTTTATGTGAGGCCCGATGGACGATCGGGCCTCACAATAATTCCAGCCAACCTTCGCACAAATCGCCATGCAGGTGAGCCAGGAGCACAGGTTCATGGATACACTGATCGAAATGAAGGAGATGGTCAAGGTCTTTCCGCCCAATGTGGTCGCGCTGGACAGCGTCACCACCGATTTTTGCGCAGGCGAGATTCACGCCATTGTGGGAGAGAACGGAGCAGGCAAAAGCACCTTGATGAAGGTCCTGTATGGTCTGGAACAGGCTAATGGCGGGCAGATCAGCATGCGCGGCAAACCGGTGCACTTTCGTGACTCGGGCGAAGCCATCGCCGCCGGCATCGGCATGGTGCACCAGGAGATCCTGCTCATCAACGAGTACAGCGTGTGGGAGAACATCATCCTGGGGGTAGAACCGGTTGGCCTGTTCGGGCGCATCGACGAAAAACGGGCGCGCCGCAGCGTGCAGAATAAGATCGACGAGTTCCACTTCAATCTCAACCCGGATGCCCGCGTCGAAGACATTTCGGTGGCTGCCCGCCAGAAAGTGGAAATCCTCAAGCTGCTCTATCGCAACGTGGAAGTGCTGATCCTGGATGAGCCCACCGCTGTGCTCACCCCACAGGAGATTCCCCAGCTCTTCTCCGAGCTAAAGCGCCTGCGCGACAACGGCAAGACCATCCTGTTCATCTCGCACCACCTGGAAGAGGTGCGGGCTTTGAGTGACCGCATCACCGTGATGCGCAAAGGCAAAAAGATCGCCACCGTGGAGGCTGGCAACACCAGCAAAGAAGAACTGGCGCGCATGATGGTCGGGCGCGAAGTGCTTTTCCTCTCCCACCGCGAGGCAAAACCAGCCGGCAAGGTGGTGCTGGACGTGCAAAACCTGTCCTACCTGGACGGCAACCGCCACAAACGGTTGGAAGACCTGCACCTGCAGGTGCGCGCCGGTGAAATTGTGGGCATCGCCGGCGTCGAAGGAAACGGCCAATTCGAGCTGGTCAATGCCATCATGGGGCTCAAATCTCCCAGCGCCGGGCGCATCCTGGTGGATGGGCACGACTTACCCACCGCGGAAATCCTGGAACGCCGCAGGTTCATCTCCTTCGTTTCCCAGGACCGCGGCAAGATGGGCGCCGCCGTCAAAGCATCCATCGCCGAAAATGTGATCATGACCCACCACCGCCTCAACCGGCGCTTCACCCGCTGGAACGGCGCGCTGCTGGATTATGCCTACGCCCGCCAGTTCACCCGCGAGATTGAACAGCAGTTTTCCATCAGCATGGGTTCGGTGGATAATCCCTTCAAATCGCTCTCCGGCGG
>JACRAG010000188.1 GCA_016213455.1 Anaerolineae bacterium
GGGGATGGCAACCGCCGCCTCGCCTTTCAGGTAATGCCGCAACGTGGCAGATAGCGCTGCAAGCGCCATCTTGTCTGCGCGTAACGCGCGTGCCAGGGGATGGCGTTTCAACTTCTCCATCAGGTCGCGTCGACCCACCACAATCCCGGCTTGTGGACCGCCCAACAATTTGTCGCTTGAAAAGCACACCAGGTCCGAACCGGCTGCCAATGACTCCTGTACCGTCGGCTCATGAGCCAGGCCGTAAGCCGAGGTGTCCAGCAATGCGCCTGAACCCTGGTCATCGATCAGGATGCTTTGATACCGCGCTGCCAGTTCTGCTAGTTCCTGCAACGACGGTTCAGCCGTGAAACCAACGATCTTGAAATTCGAATGATGCGCGTGGAAAAGGATCCCGGGCGCTTCCCGCATCGCCTCCTCATAATCGGACAGGTGCACGCGATTGGTGGTGCCCACCTCGACCAGCCGCGCGCCGGATTGCGCCATCACATCCGGGATGCGAAAACCGCCCCCGATCTCCACGAGCTGGCTGCGGGCGATGATCACCCGCCTGCGTTTTGCCAATGCGCTCAACGCCAGCAGCACAGCGCCGGCGTTGTTATTGACCACCAGTCCAGCTTCCACCCCCAGCAGCAATTGCAGATATCCTTCCGCATGAACGGAGCGGGAACCGCGCTGGCCTTTTACGAGATCATATTCAAGATTGGAGTATGTCTCTGAAGCATCCCTGACTGCCTGAAGCGCAGCCCCACTCAATGGCGCCCGGCCCAGGTTGGTGTGCAGGATCACCCCGCTGGCATTGATCACCGGAACCAGGGTGGCGTCAAACCAGGTCGTCAACTCCTCCCCGGCCTGGTCCAACAGCGCTTCAGAGTCGACAGAGGAACTCTTGCCGGCCTGCCGCAGCTCCATGCGAGCTTTTTCCAGGCTGGATCGCAGTGCTTCCACTGTCAACGAGCGGCCATACTGTCCTATCAGGGACCGGGCAGATTCGGTCTGCAACAGCTGGTCCACCGATGGCAGATGCCGGAGATTATTCATCGACCGGACCTTTGGGCTTCCACTGGCTGATCTGCCGCACCCGGATCAGAAATTCAACCAAAAAGAAACCGGATGCCAGGATCACTGCCAGCGGGGCGGTTAATACGCGGCCCAACAGCAGCCAGGCCACAATACAACCATACAGGCCCACAAACAAAGCTTCGCGCAGCATGTCGCCGGCCTCGGCAGGCGGCATGGTCGGGAAACGCAAATTCAGGTAATACATCAACGGCAGCGATGTGCCGCTCAACCCGATCAAAAACAGGAAAAAGAACATCCAGCGCGGGCCAAGCGTGGGCAGGGTGACCGCGAATAAGATCGCCAGCCCTCCCCACCCGAATAAACTGAGCAAAACGCCCGTCCAAAGGAAAGGCCGGAATGGCGGTAGATGTTGTGTTTCGCTGGTTTGAGTCATAGGATAAATTATATCGTATCCCAAATTTCTGGCACCTTCATTTCAACGCTCAACCGATTTTCATCGCATCCATCATCAACTGGTTCAACTCCAGGGGCACCCCCCGCCTTTCATCACGAACCAGGTGCAGCGCGGACTGCGGGCAATGGTTGACGCACACACCGCACCCCATGCATTTTTCGTGCGCGATCACAGAGAAACCATTGATCTCGATGGCGTCGAACTGGCAAACCGTGGCACAGGTTCCGCACCCGGCGCACTGACTTTCATCGACCTGGCTCACATACCCCGATGAACACAGCATCGGCGTGCCAGAGCGCTGCGCCTTCATCGCCCCGCAGCAGCATGAGCAGCAGTTGCAGATTGCATAGAATCGGCCCAGAATCGCATCTTTGAAAAATGCGTGATGGACATGCCCGCGATCATCTTCCGCTTTGAGGATTTGTTCAGCTTCCTGGCTGGAAATTTTTCGGGAGCGGTCTGGCATGTGCTCAAGAACAAAACTGGAAAAAGGTTCACCGACAATCAGGCAGACATCCATAGGCAGACATGGGTTGGATTGGCTGGCCCGGCATGGACAATCCAACACAGCAATATGATCCGGGTTCTTGACAATCAAATCCCGTGCCCGCGTATACGGGATAACCTGTTCGAGATTCTCAAAACGCAGGTCTTCTTTGATTGTGACCAGCTGGCGGGCTGCTTCCAACGGCACCACCTTCCCGTGGTAGGTGTCCGCGAAACCTGGCTTGCGGCCATCTTCCTGCACCGGTCCGGCTGTCTTCTCAATCAGACTCCCGATCCAGCCCAATAACGGTCCCATGCGCCTGGCCATGGGATGATCGCCTTTCCCCATGGAGATATAGAAAAAAGGCCAGCGCAGGTAGATATACCCATGCAGCAGATCAAACAAAGAATAATCTTTTACCTTTTTGCTTTCCCGAAAAAATTCACGCGTTGAGGGTTTGATGAACCAATCAAATATACCCATAGAACACCTCCAAAAGAAAGAACAATGAATAGAAAGATAATGATCAAAACCACCTTGATGCA
>JACRAG010000185.1 GCA_016213455.1 Anaerolineae bacterium
CCATGCGCGCGCCGTCATGGTTGCCCAGCACGTAATTGGGCCAGGCGAAATCCGGCAGCGCGGCTTCCATCTCGTCCACGCTGGCGCGCATGGCGGCGGCGCTCCAGGGCTGGTGCATCAGGCGGAAGTTGAAAGGCAGCTGCAGCTCGTCGCCGTTCTTGCCGTAATACGCCACCCAGCGATCCATCGGCCCCCACAGCTCGCCAATCCCCATCCGGTCGGGGAACTCGTCCAGCGTGCGGCGGATGAGCTTGATGATCTCATGCACCTCGTCCTGATCCCAGTTGTGCACCATCAGCAGGCGGCTGAACAGGTCCGACTCGGGCAGGTCAGCCGGCGCGTCCGGGTTGATCGGGTTGTCGCGCAGGTCCTTGTCTTTGAGCAGCAGGCCCACCACGTCCATGCGGAAGCCGTCCACGCCGCGCCGCATCCAGAAGCGCAGCACGTCCATCATGGCCTGCACCACGTCCGGGTTGCGCCAGTTCAGCTCGGGCTGGCCCTTGTCAAACTGGTGCATGTAATACTGCCCGGTGAGTTTGTCGAAGGTCCATGCCGGACCGCCAAAGAAGCTGCCCCAGTTGTTGGGCGGCGAACCGTCCGGTTTGGCATCGCGCCAGATATACCAGTCGCGTTTGGGGTTGTCGCGGCTGGAGCGCGACTCGAGGAACCAGGCGTGCTGGTCGGAAGTGTGATTGGGCACATAGTCGATAATGACCTTGAGGCCGCGTTTGTGCGCCTCGACCACCAGACGGTCAAAATCGGCCAAGGTACCAAACAGCGGGTCCACGTCGCAGTAGTCGGCCACATCATAGCCAAAATCGGCCATGGGCGAGCGCTGGAACGGGCTGAGCCAGATCGCGTCGATGCCCAGCGATTGAGGCGTGCCGTCGTTCAGGTAATCCAGCCTGGCGATGATGCCAGGGATGTCGCCCACGCCGTCATGGTTGGAATCCATGAAGCTGCGCGGATAAATCTGGTAAAAAACGCTTTTTTGCCACCAGGCAAGTTTGGAAAGAGTGGATGAAGACATGGCTCTCCTATCAGGGTTGATCAATGAACATTTTCAATCAGGGCACGGTTCAGAGGTTTGCCGGCAAACCGCCGGTCAGCAGCACGGTTCTGCCGCGTGATGCTCACCCTCCGCATCGCGGAAGCGCACCACCTCGCCGCCAAACCCGGTGACGAAGCTGCGCGCGTCGCGCTCCTCGCCAAACACCAGCAGCGAGGGCATGCAGCACTGGCTCACCCGGCTGCTTTTGACCAGCCAGGCCTGGTCTAGGTCCACTGTGGCGCCGCTTAAGAAATCCACCCCCCAGAACGGCCCCAACCCGGCCTGCATCCCGGCGACATGCTGGGCGCAGTGCACGCAGCAAGTGCAGGCCATCTGGCCCTGCGCATCGCGGTAGCTGACCACGCTGCGCGCCGGCGCGGACCGCCCGCACACGGCGCAGCGGTTGGCCTCATCGGCAGGCTCGGGCAGGCGCACCATACCATGCTCGCGCTCCACCAGCCCGGCATCCGCCAGCGCCTGCAGGTCGCGGTTCAGGGTCATCGCGGAGACGTCAAAGTGGGCTGCCAGCGCCTGGGTGGTCTGGCTGCCCTGCTCCTCCAACAACAAACGGATGGCTCGACGTCGAGATTCGGGTGATTTTTTCATCTCATCCTTGCGTGAAATTGATAATTTGTGTTAAATTTATCGCAATCATAGCGATTCATGGAGTCAAAAACAAGTATGAAACTGCTGCAACACATCCTCACCGCATGGTTCGTCCTGATCCTGTTGACCGGCTGCTCCGCACCCGCCGGCGTTCAAGCCGGCGATTTGACCCTCCGTGACGCCTGGGTGCGCACGCCCATGGGCATGGAAGGCATGAGCGACACCACCAGCGGCGTGGTCACCGGCGCATTCCTGCGCATCGAAAACAAGGGCAGCCAGCCCGACCGGCTGATCAAGGTGGAAAGCGACGCAGCCGAGCTGGTCGAGATCCACAAAACCGAGATGACCGCTGACACCATGACCATGCAGCAGGTGGACGACGTGGACGTGCCCGCCGGCGGTGCAGCCGAGCTCAAACCGGGCGGCTTCCACATCATGCTGATCAACCTGACCCGCACACTCAAAGCCGGCGACGAGGTGACGCTGACGTTGACCTTTGAGCAGGCTGGCGCGGTAACGTTGACAGCCGCCGTGCGCGACCAGTGATTACCCCTTAGATTTTACTCTTTCTTCCGCCCCCTTCCAACACCCGAAAGGGGGGCGGTTTTTAAGCGGGTCATTGCCCCGCGCCCAACCGGTCCATGGCGGTGCACAGCCGAGATCGCCACGCTCGCCCGGAGGGCTCGCTCGCGATGACATGCAAGATTGATGTCGTTGCGAGTCGCCTCCGCAGGAGGCGGCGAAGCAACCTCCTGCTCGGATGGTTGCGCAGCGGTAAATCACCACGCTCACCATGCTCAGGCGCGCGCGACGACATATGCTTATAGAGATCCTGGTTTCCCGTAGGTCGCGGTTTCGGGCGGGTCGAACCGCGGCACGCC
>JACRAG010000186.1 GCA_016213455.1 Anaerolineae bacterium
GGAATGGGAATGCCCACCATAAAGGGGGTGAAATTCAAATCGGCGCTCAGCGAAGGACGCCCGGTGTTATCCACCGACACGCGCACTTCATCGACGGCAGAGTCACACACCGTGGTCTGCCCGGTCGCGCCGCCGGCTGCGCTGCCCGCCGGGTTTTGTCCTGTGGTATCCCAACCCGCCGTGACCGTCCCTGAAGGCTCATACCAGTACAGCGGGAATTTGGCCGTGTTGGTGCTCAACTCGCAGTATTGAGACGATTCAACCACGGCCACACAGGCAGTGGTTGAATTGTATTTCAAGGAGATATCCAGCGATCCCGCCGGCGCAGCACCTTCTGCCAGGAAGATATCGTAGTAGTTGCTGCACGGGATGGGGCTGCCAGTGGTGCGACCCTGGTCAAAGGGCACGCTGCGCCCGTGATCGACCAGCAGCATGTCAAAATCGGCGCCATCTGTGGAGCGCTGCAAGGCCACCTGGTTGTTCATAAAGTAGGTCTTGGTATTCGTCACCGTCACCCGCGAGGCATTCACACCCGGCAGGTTGGCGCGTTGGGCTGCGGGCGCCCCCAGCTGCTTGTTGGGCGTGATCACGCAGTGCGAAGCCGTGGTCGGTAAACCGCTGGACCAGTAGTTGTGGTCCACGCGCCGGTTGGCGATCACCGCTGTACCGCCTTCCGAACATTCCACCATTTCGCCCGCCGGCGAGCCAACAATGTTGTTGGCGGTCATCGACAGGGCCGCCGGTGAGGAACCGCTCCCCCACACCAGCACCTTGCCACTGATGCCATTAAACTGGTTGAAGCGCACCGTCAGGTTGCCCGTGTTGTCGGTGATGCGCAGCGCCTCTGAACCGCTGTTGAAGGTGTTGTACTCCACCAGGAAATCCACGGGGCTGTTGATCGTCACCAGCGGACGGTCCGGTGCGGAGCATGTCCCGTCCTGCAGGTTCAAACCGCGCAGCGTCCCGCCGGCAGTGAAATTCACCAGCGCATTGCTGCACCCACCGGTGCCGGTAAGCGAGGCATTCCCTTGCCCTTCAAGGATCAAGGATTTATTAACCGCCACCGTGTTGCCCTTGACGGTCGCAGCCCCCACCACCACGATGCGCGACCCTGGCGCTGCCGCGTCCACGGCGTCCTTCAGGCCGGTGCCCAAACCCGAAGCCGCATCGCCCGCGCTGTTCAGATAACAGGGTCCGCTCGGGCAGCTTGCCGCATCTGGCGCGACATAGACGGTGGCTGCCGTCGCAACGGGTGAAGATTGGCTGGTGAAAACCTGGCTGGTGCGCGTCCAGGCAGCCGGGCCGGTGCGCTCAAACACGCGCAGCAATACACTGCCCGACACCGAAGCCGTCGGCGCCAGGCGAAAGCTCAAGCCGAGCGAATCATTGAATACATTGGTCAGGTAGAATTTTGCTTCGCCTGCTGCCAGCAGGGAGTAATTGGTTGGCGGCAAAGGATCTTCGCTGCAGACCCCCGTATTGGTATAGGCGGCGCCGGTCACGCCACCATTGGCATCCAATTGGACCGAGGCTGCGTCGTACCAGTTATTGGGCACATACAGGCAAACCTTGACATTGGGGAGATCAGTCAAGCCGTCATATTGACCCAGGGTATATTCCAGCCGGTAGCTTAACCGCTGACCGGCAGCACAGCCGCCCGCCGGGCAAGCTGCCGGGGCAACCAGGTTCAACGCAGCACTGGAGATCCCCTGCGCTTGAGCTGCACGCTGCGGAACATGCCCCCAACCGGGCAAAATCAGCCCGAGGCAAATGATCCAAAAACAAACCAGAGCCAGTTTTCGTCTATGCATACGGTTTTCTATGCATCATTTTACACGCAACTGCCCCTGGAATGGATACTGGTTTTCCATAGCAATCTGGTTCATCCCAGGCAGAGAAATTCCCTTGTACGTGGATTTGACAGCAATGGGGCCTGCCGATATACTCCTAGTAAATGACGTGCAATATGGCGTCTGTTTCATCTTTCAGGAGGCGGGATGAAAGAGCAGATGAAACGCGCAGCTCAAGCAGCTGCCTGTCGGGGTTTAAGCCGTGTGCGGTGTTCGGGGGGAGGCAACCAACTTCCATGAATGCCATCCGGGCTTTTATCGCAATTGAACTTCCTCAGCCAATCCAGAGTCGGTTAGGCGAGATCATTCAGGAATTAAAGAGCAGCACGCCCAAGGCCTTACGTTGGGTGCCGCCCGGCAATATTCACCTGACCTTGAAATTTCTTGGGAATGTTTCCCCCACCAACCTGACCAGCCTCAACCAGGCTCTCTCCAAAACCGTGTCGCGCCACCGCAGCTTTGAGTTCAGCGTGGCGGGTTTTGGCGCCTTCCCCAACAAATTGCGCCCGCGCGTGGTATGGGTGGGCGTGGCAGCACCGGAAGAGCTGGAATTGCTGCACCACAACATCGACCGCGAGACTGAGCGCCTCGGCTATCACAGCGAAGATCGCAATTTTTCTCCTCACCTCACCCTGGGACGGGTTTCTCAACACGCCAGCCCGGTGGAGGTGAAGCAAATCGCGGATGTGTTGAACGGTTACCAGGTTGGCGAGTTGGGCAAAGTCAACGTCAAATCGGTGCACCTGTACCGCAGCGACTTGCAGCCCGGCGGCGCAGTGTATTCGCCGCTTTTCAAAGCGCCGCTCGAGTGAACACGGTTTGCGGTTCGCCAACGCCACCTTTCAGGCACAGGTGGCGTTGTTGTTGTGGATTGATCACGACTTTCACAAAGTCCAAAAAGGCCAACCCCACCCCGGCCCGGCCCACGCTTTGGGGCGGGAGAAAAGGGGGATGGGGCAAAGATCTTTTAACTTTGTGAAAGCTCTGGTGGATTTATTCACGGCTGTTCGCAAAGCAGGATGACAATCTTGGGGTGGCGAAGCCGCGGGGGTGGATAAGGCTATTCAAAAACATTGCGAATTGCCCTGGTGGATTTATTTCCTTTTCTGGTCACACGTCCGGCTTTGTGCTAGAATCGAAACCAGAGAAGAATACTATGATTTCGATTCAAACCATTTCGAGGTGAATTCTGAACACATTGGACATGGCACGCAGCCTGGTGAACGTTTTGGAAGAAAAGAAGGGGGAAAAAATCCTCCTGATTGACATTCACGAGATCGCCTACTTTACCGATTATTTCATCTTGTGCAACGGCACAAGCGACCGCATGCTCAACAGCCTCGCTGAAGCCGTCAGCCAACACCTGCACCAGCAGTACGAACTTCCCGCTAAAGTGGAAGGCATGGCAGAGGACGGCTGGCTGGTGGTGGATGGCGGCGACGTAGTGATTCACCTGTTTTCCCCTGACCAGCGGGATTACTATCAGCTCGAGTCCCTGTGGGCCAAGGGGAAAGTGCTTCTGCGCCTGCAATAAGCAATTTCATCCCGGCGCGCCCTCCCTCAGCTTGGTTTAATATGTTAAAATAGGACGACCATCGCCTGCCGTATGGTGACTTTTGGGGCGTGGTGCAACGGCAGCACACCAGACTTTGGATCTGTGGATCTTGGTTCGAATCCAGGCGCCCCAGCTGAACGGTTAAACACCGGAGGTTTTGCCCGCATGACAGGCAAAACCTCCGGTGTTTTCTACCATGAGACACTTTATTGATTCAAACCTATAATATCTATAGGAGAACTCCA
>JACRAG010000187.1 GCA_016213455.1 Anaerolineae bacterium
TGAGGACAGCCATGACCTGGGTGTGCTCCGAAAACAAGGTGTGCGCCCGGTCATCCGCCAGCAGTCCCTGCGTTTCGTCCCAAAAGGCACTGAAACTGACCCGGGCCAGGTCACCGGCCCACTGCGCGTAATGCGCCGCAAAGGCGGCTTCACCGGCGCGGGTTTCCAGGTCGGCTGCCAGGGTGAGGGCGTATACCAGCTGCCAGTTGAGCAGGGCGCTCTCGCCTGCCAGACCGTCCGGCGGCACCCCGGCATCCCGGTCCCAATCCGGAACCCAATCCATGATGTTCCAGCCGTAGGGGGCCTGCAGCAGGCCTGAATGTGTGGACAGATGGCGGCGGAAGGCTTCTAGGGTGGCGCGCATGCCGGGCAGCAGCGCGCGGACAAAGTCGGGGTCGTCGCGCCAATAAAGATAGTCGCGCAGCATGTGGATCCACCACAGCGAGTAGGGCGCAATGAGCTGGGTCTTGTGACTCGGGTAGCGGGACTGCAGGAAACCGTCCGGCAGCCGCGAGGAGTCGTACAGGCGTATGGCTTTGCGCACCAGGCGGTTAACGCCGGACATCACGTAATGGCACAAGCTCTGCACCAGCACGTCACCGGTATATTGCTGTTCTTCGTAATACGGCGTATCGACGATGATCTCGTTGGCGTTGGTTTGCAGACCGCGCACCAGCAGGGGCAGGGTTTCGCGCAGACGGGTGTCAGCGGGCTGAAAGTCGCTTTCCATCTCCAACGGGTAGCGGGTTTCCTCCAGCGCCAGGGCGTGCAGGGTGAGCGGCTCGCCGGCGGTGGCGACCAGCAGTTCCAGATAGCGCCCGGCTTGCCACCACAGGGGTGCAAAGCGGGCCTGAGCCGAACCGTCTGGCAGGTATTCGTCAGCCAGGCCGGTCAGGTATTTGCCCGCAAGCTCGTCGCGGTGACCCTTGTGGGTGTTCCAGGGGTCGGGCGCGGCGCGCCCCGATTCCTCCCAGCTCAGACGGATGAGCGCGCCGGCTCCGCCGGATACGATCATCTCCGGGTAGGCCACCAGGTAGTCTTGCAGGTCGAAAACCACGCGGCGAATGCAATGGGGCGGCAGGGTGATTTCTGCACCGGCGGCGAACGCCTGCCAGTCGTCCAGCGAGGCAGCTGCACCGCCGACCGTGCTGCCTTCGACCAGTGGAATGGCCTGAACTGCGCTGCGTTCGCTGGTGGGTGGCGCGCTGACCGAACGAACTTTGCCGGGGCGATGAATACGGCTGAGCAGCGGCAGCAATGTGGCGGGCTGCAGCCTGCGCTTGCGGTGGAGGTCCCAGTCCACGATGCGATCCATGGCGCGGGTTGTCCGCCGCGCGGGCTGCCAGGGCAGGGTGTGCAGCCGACCCAGTTCCGGGAAGGGGGCCGAGATGCGAAAGCGGTCGCCGCGCCAGACAGCCGGCATGGGGTCGATGAAATCCCATCCGGGGAGCGGGCAGGTCTGCCAATCTGCCAGACCGGTGCTCAACCCCACTTGCTCTCCCTCGACCGCAAACAGGAACCCGGGCTGTACGCTCATCTGGGCTTCGGCGCGGCGTTCTCCCAGCGACCAGACCACAGCCCAAAAGGTGTGCGCGCCGGGGGTGATGGTGGTTTCGAACGACTCGTAAAACCAGTTCATCGGGTCGCCAAGCTCCGGTCCGCGGCCCAGGCGTTGATCGTCAAGATAGAGGATGTAGCGTTCGTCGGCGCTGACGTGGAAGCGCAGCGTCTGCGGCGAGTCAAAGCTCAATGGCAGCCTGTAGGCGCAGACAAAAGGCGGTGTTCCGGCGGCGGGGTTGTCCACCCACCAGGCAGGCCATGTAAAACGCTCATTCCAGCGCGCGGCAGGGTCGTGTTCCGAAAAAGGCGATTGGCTTGAAAAAATTCTCATGTTTGCAGATCCAGGAAGGATGATTCGAGGAGTCTTGTGTGAACGTTCGTTATATTACTATGCCCGGGTAACGGCGTCAAGAAGCCGGATTTGAGGCAAAAAAGCGCTCAAAAACCCCACACAAGGCCGGTTTTTGGGAGATTGGTGCGCCTGGTGTTGTCAATTTCCGGTGAACACAATATACTACATTATGAACGTTCTCACGATATGAAACCCCATCTCAGGGGGAAGGATTTGCACTGTTATGGAATTCTCCAGCCATTTTTACAGGCGTCTCCGGGTTGTCCGGTTATTTCTGGCGTCCATCATCCTCTTCAACCTGTTGGCAGGTTGTACCGCCGGCGCGCCTGCCCCGGTGGTGACCCCCACGACGACGGTGGCAGTGACGCCTTCTTCGACCGAAGCGCCTGTCGCCACCTGGGACGGATCTGTCGACCCGGCGGTGTGGCAGGGCGGAAGTGACTATCTCATCGAAGGGCGCGAGGATGGGCTGTGGGTGCAGGCCAACAAGGTCACCGCACAGGCCTATTTTGAAGCGGTTTTTCCACCCATCGACATCCGCGAGGCGCCATTCGCCAGCCTGTCTGCCCTTTCCGACAGGTCAGCCAACATCACGGTGGGATTGGCAGATGCCGGTGGGAACGAAGGCTGGCTGCTGGGCAATGCGGCCAACCGTGAAATGGCGCACGGTGCAAACCCCATGACGCACAGTTTCGATTTTTCCCGCATGAATATCGACCTGAGCCGGGTGACCGCCATGCGCATCGCCTTTAACCGCGGCACGCCGGGATGCACAGCCCGCGTCAGGTTGAACGATATATTCCTGGGTGGAAAAGCCGTGCGCAACCTGGGATATGCCCCGCTGCCGGACGTGCAGATGACGGTCGGCGACGCGCCCCTCCCGGTGAGCCCCCATGCGTTGACCGGCGACGATGCAGGGGCTGCCTGGCGTGTAGAATTCCCGCCGCAGCTGGTCCAATCCGCGCAATGGCGTGACGATCAGCTGGAATACACCCTAACCGGACAGCCGGGCAGCGGAACCCTGTACCTGACCGGCAGCAAAGCGGAACGCACGGTCCGCCTGGCTTTTGACCTGAGCGTGACTGAGAACCAGCCGCCCAGCCTGGATGGCGTTGCCGCGCAAACCCTGGTGGTTGGGACGGTTGCTGAGCTGCGCCTGACCGGGTTGGATGACGGCGACCCGCATTCGGCGCAGGACCTGACTCTGTCCGCGCAAAGCCAGAACGAGGCGGTGGCAGCCGTCGATGGGGTGGCGTTTGATCCCCGCAACCGCTGGGCTCGCCTGAGCCTGCGCGGCGCCTCCGCGGGCAATACCCGCATCACCCTGACCCTCACCGACGACCGGGGCGCCGGCGTAAGCCAGGTCTTCGACGTGGCGGTGTACCCTGAAATCAACCAGCCGCCGCGCTTTGACAACCTGACCGCCCTGGTCATGGCAGCAGGCAGCCAGGCGCGCCAGGCGCTCACCGGCGTGAGCGGCGGCGAAGCGGGTGATGGGGTGACCCTGAGCGCGCAGTCTGATCATCCTGGCCTGACGGCTGTGGTCGAAAATGGCGAGCTGGTGCTGACCGCCGCCGCGGATGCAGAGGGAGTCGCGCAGGTGCAGGTCACCGCCACCGACAACGGCGGCAATGCGCGCAACCAGGGCGACGCCGCCTTCACGCGCAGCCTGGCAGTCACCATCACCCGTCCATCCATCACCGGCTTGACCGACACCTTTGACGATCCGCAGGTTTCTCCCTCGCTGGCGGGCAGCGGCGAGGGCGCCCACACGCTTTCGATTGAGCAGGGGGCGCTGCGCGTGGACGTTGACAAATATGCCACCAACACTCAATGGGCCGGTTTGTGGTATGCCCTGCCCTCGGAGCTGGATCTGAGCGCCAACCCGGTGATCACGCTGCGCCTGAAAGCCGATCGGGAAGCAGCTATGCTGATCTTCCTGTGGGACGCCAACGACGTATACAACACCGCCGGGACGGTGACCGTGCTGGCGGGCACCGATTGGAAAGAATACACGCTGGACTTTAGCGGCAAGGACCTGGACTCGGAAGGAAAAAAGGTCGATTTTTCGCGCATCAAGTCGCTGCTGATCAACTTCTCGCCGGGGCTGCTGTATGAGGGCACCTTCTGGCTGGACGATCTGAAGGTGGGCAGCCAGGCGGGCGCGGTCGTGGCGCCGCGTGAGATGGAGATCCACGCGCCGCTGCAGGTTACCCAACTGCCGGGCAGCGAGTTCAACGCGCAGTTCCCGGTCAGCGGGCTGGCTGGCGGCGAGCAGGTTGCGCTGGAGAGCGTGGACCCCGGCTTTTTCTCGTCGGCTGCGCTCACACTGGAGGGGAACAACCTGGCGCTGCGATTGAAAACCATGCCAGCGGCGCAGGGTTTCAGCCGCTTGAAACTGGTTGTGCTTGGGGCGGATGACCGGAAAACTGAAAAGACTCTGGATGTGATTCTACCGCCGGCGGATGCCGTCACCCAGGTGACGGTGGACCGCAGCCAGCGCTTCCAGACCATGGATGGCTTTGGCGCCTTCCTCGGCAGCGGCATATGGAGCACGCCCAAACAGGACCTGGCGCTGCCGTTCGTGCAGGACCTGGGCATTTCAGTGGCGCGTTTTGGCGTCATCGACGACGATTTTGAGCCGCGCAACGACAACGCCAACCCCTATGTGACCGACCTGAGCGCTTTCAACAGCGCCGCCCTGCCGCTGGATTGGATGCGCCGGCTGAAGCAGGAGACCACGATCGACAAGTATATCCTGACGATCTGGAGCCCGCCGGCCTGGATGAAAAAGAACCGCAGCCTGACCTCGACAGACACGGCGGGGGATAACTTCCTCGAAGAACGCTATTTTGAGGAATATGCTGAGTATCTGAGCGCGCTGGTGCGCATCGTCAAGGAGCAGACCGGTATCGACCTGTATGCGATTTCGCTGCAGAATGAGCCGCAGTTCAACCAGCCGTATCCGTCTGGCTTGCTGCCTGGGGACCGCATGGCGCAGGCGCTCAAAGTGGTGGCGGCGCGCTTTGCCGCGGAGGGGATTGAAACCCGCCTGTTCATGCCCGAAGCGCTGCCTCAGCAAAAGGGCATCCAGGAATATATTCGCCAGCTCGACCTGGTGCCCGAAGCCAGCCGGCATACCGACATTATCGCCATTCATAATTACGATACGGATGGCATCCACGTGGGTGGCGCAGGCGCCAAAGATTGGGCAGACCTGTACGGATGGGCCAATGCAGCTCGTCCACGCCAGGTGTGGATGACGGAAACCAGCGGTCATCCCGACAACTGGACCGGAGCGCGCCTGCTGTTCGGCAACCTGTATAACGCCCTGGTGTACGGCAATGCCTCAGCCTGGGTGTGGTGGTCACTTTCCGCCACAGGCGGCGACGCGCAGTTCGGGCTGGTGGTGGATAACCAGCCCACCGCACGCTATGCGATATCGCGGCATTTCTACCAGGCTGCCAGGCCAGGCGCCGTGCGGGTGGGGACGGTGTCGGAGGAGGAAATTTTGAGCGTGGCGTTTGAAAACCCTGACGGTACCCTCGCGGTGGTGCTGTATAACACCGGCAAAGCCCGCCTGGTCTCCTTCGCGGGCGCCGGCGTCTTGACCGGCGGCTGGGTCTCGCAAAACGGGTTGTTGAGCCTGCCGGTACAGTCCGGCGGAGAACACATCCTGCTGCCGGCGGATGGGGCTGCCACCCTGATTTTCCAACCCAAGCCATAAGCTGTGGTGGGAACAGCCAAGGGCAGATAAAAATGCAAAAGGTGGGCTGGTCAA
>JACRAG010000191.1 GCA_016213455.1 Anaerolineae bacterium
AATGCGATCCACTCCCACCAGCACATCCTGGATCAGGACATGACCCCAGGCCAACGGGATGAGCAGCAACCCGCTGTAGCGCATCCATTTCCAGGCAATCACTTCACGGTTCCTGGGAAGGTCAATCGTGCGCGCCATTTCAGTTTCCCAGCTTTTCCAGCACGTTACGTCCCATGATGAAGGCCGTGGGAAGCCACAACACGATGGCGAGCACTAGAGTCCAGATGGCCGAGTTGTGCTGAGATTTAGTCTCCCAGCTTTTCACGGAAACCAGGTCGAAGATAGCGATCCTGGCCCCATTGACGCCGTGATAGATCACGCTGAATACCAGGAAAATCTCGCCGATCATGAAGGGTACGCTTCGGTAAACCGCGATGGCCTCGGCATAGAGAGATGGAAAGAAGAAGACCGTAGACGTATCCACCACGTGAATGACCAGGAACAGCAGGATGCCCAATCCCGTGACGCGATGCAGGATGAAACTCAACTGACCGACGCCTCCCCGATACGAGATCAGGTTTGTCATTGCTCTTACGCTCATCCCAGGCCTCCAGCCTGCCTCCGTCAAACAGGCTTTCTCAAGCCTTACGCGGACGCGCGCTCAGCTTGCGCGGCATCCATGCCAGCAAAGCCAGGCCGATCGCAAAACCAAATATCGCGACGATCTGTGATTGCGTCAACCCGAAGGCGATGATGCGATACGAACTGGTAAAGGCCAGGAAGAAACGCTCGAGGCTGTACAGAGTCAAATAAACAAGGAACAGCCTCCCGTCAGGCCAGTTGCGTTTGCGCAATCCCCAGAGCACGGCGAAAATTCCCAGATTGATCACGAGTTCATAAACAGGCATAGGCGTGTAGTACACACCGAGTTGCGGCACCATCACATTCGGATTGGTGTATGCAAACCCGAATGGACCATCCGTCGGTTTGCCCATCGCGTCACCCGTGATGACGCACGCGATACGGCCAATCGCCTGCGCGAGAACCAGACCGGGCGCGGCCGCATCCAGCAGTTTGGGAAAGCGCCAGCCGCGCCGCCAGGCGATCAGAGCGCCTGCACTCAACCCGCCGACCATCGCACCCCAGATCGCCAGCCCGCCCTCCCAGATGTACAGTGCGCGGATGGGGTTCATCGCGTATTCATCTGACCAGTGATCGAGCACGTGGAAAAGGCGCGCACCGATCAGTCCGCCGACGACGATCCAGACGGCGACATCGTAAATGTCTTCCTTCTTGAAGCCTCTGCGTTCCGCCTCACGCGCTGTCAGCCAAACTCCAACCCCGATGGCTGTCATAAGAATCAAACTGTACCAGCGCACTGTAAAGTGGCCAATATTGAAGATGACTGGATCAATGGAAATTGTGAACATATGTAATTTTGAACCTCACGATTTGAATATTTTCCAGGAGCAGATGCCCCAGCAGATGACCAGGATGGAGATCAGCAGAATTGCCGCAACCAGCAGGCTGATCTTCAACCCGAAGAAGGGGAAGACCAACAGGCCCACCAGCGGGAGAGTACACATCCAGATCACGATGGCAAGCGCCATATCATCGAAGTGACCTGAAAAGCGTCTCAACATGGTGTCTCCTTTCTGATAAACCTGTTTATTGTTTTCCACTACTCGCGCATAAGCACGAGTCGCAAGCCCAGCCCCGCGCTCAGAAGGGCAAGCACAATGACCGAGCCAATCAGCAACGGAGGCTTGGAGCGATCCAGCGTATGCTGCACTCCGCTGGCTTCCATTAGTAGTGCATCATTTGCCTGGTTAGCGGAGGAGACGATGGTCAGGTCGGCTGCCACCGTTTCGCCTTCGTCGGTCGCGGCGCGCAGGAGATAAAAACCTGCCGTCAAATCATCTGGGAGCGTGAAGGCAGCAGTAAAGCCCGCCTCCTCGCCTTCTTTTACCGCGGTGGCTTCGCCAAGTTCGACAGTGCCAGATGCGTTTTCCAGCGTGATCTTGAACACTTCGCCATCTTCCATATCGGCCCCGATGATCGTGATTTGCTCTCCGGGGGACGCGACTGTCGGTTCCACCGTGATGATCGGTTCACCATGGGCCAGGGCAACGCTCACTAAAAAAGGCTCAGGAAGAGAGCAATCAAGAGACTTCGAAATAAGGTTGTTTTCATGGCTTACCTCTGCTACCCGAGATGCTCGGCAATAGGTTGGATGATCGCTACGATCCCGCCGATGATGAGTATGAGCAGGATGATCCCTGCCACAATCAAAACCCATTTGCGTTTTAGCGGGCTTAGATACGGACTGCGGTCAATGACCGGGACGAGGAGAAGCAGACCGCCAAGAATGGCCGGCACAATGATCAGCGCTCGCGCGCCAAGCGCGGCTTCCGCTGGGAAGAGCCAGACGAACATCCACCAGGGTTTGGTCACCTCCGCGCCGGGCATACCGTGTTGTCCAATTGGGGCAGGCAGGAGCAGGGCTAAAGACATGACCACTGCCAACAGGATCAAGCCGTATCCGATCATGCTTCTCAGGTGAATATCGAAGCGAGATTCGCCCTCGCCCTTTGTCTTGCGGGCAGTTGCATCCACGCTGGCTTTTGGGGAGATGCCATGCTGATTGATCAGGTAAATATGCGCACCGATCAATGCGGCAAATGCGATTGGCAGAATGGAGACATGCGTCGTGAAAAGACGAGTCAATAGCGAGGCACTGCGGCTGAACTCCGAGGTAAAGAAAGCGCCCAGTGCTCCCATCAATTCACCAGCCTCTTTGCTGTGCTGCAGCGCTTCCAATCCTTCCTGGTCATACTTGAGCACGGAGCCAGTGTAGACTGCCCCAAGTGTGACGAACAGCAGACCGAGGCCAATGTACCAGTTCAGTTCACGCGGCCGCTTGAAAGAGGCGGTATATAAAATCCGCAACAGATGCAGAATGACAGTTATAGTAACGATCTGCGCAGTCCAGAAGTGAATGGAACGGATTAAATCGCCCAAGGGAACACCAGTGATGAGGTAAACTGCGCTCTGGTGCGCGTCGCCGGGCTGGGGGTTGTAGAACTGGGCCATGTAAATGCCAGTGGCAAACAGGATCAAAAAGCCTGCAAAAGAAATACCACCCAGCAAATACCAGATCTTATTTGCATGAGCAGGTACGGGATAGGTCAATCCTTTCCAGCCTGTGCGCTCAACCAGCCACTCGCTGAATGTTCCTCGTCGGGTGGGTTGTAGTGGAGACGTAGTGATTTTCATAAGAGCCTCCTGAACATTATCCAAAATCCACATTGCCATTGTATGACTTTGAACCTGGAAACCTAAGCGCCGTTTATCGCATTTCAGGGTAGGCTTTTTTGCTTATATAAGATTTCAGGCCCTGGTCATAACCAGGGCCTGACAAATAAATCGTATGTTCTGCCTGCCAGGTAAGCGCCACCGAGGTTTGAGCTGAACTCTGCACAGCCTTGAGGTTGGAAATAGTCCCTGTATTGCGCCGTGGCATTATCAGCAGATCGCGAAACGACCGGAGA
>JACRAG010000195.1 GCA_016213455.1 Anaerolineae bacterium
CAGGGAATTCAAACAATGGATGGTAAGAAGATCTTTTCTGATAACAGATGTCTTTTTGGCATATTGTTAAATGGATGATTTTTCCATCAGTCTGCTTCACCCTTGTACGAAATCGGCTTACATTTAAGGTTTGCACAGCTTGACTTTGCCCGGTAAACCTTTCATAATTGTTAAGTGGGAGATTAATGATCAGAAAATAGTAGATAGCAGCGAGCCCCTTGAACTTCAGGGGGTAAATTGTGTCGAGGACCGATGGGGAGATCGGGACCGCTGCGGTAAATTCAGGGAGGTGATAAAGAATAACTTTTCGTACGGCGTGAAACCGCAAACTTCAACAACATTTGAACGAGGAGACCGATATGTTTTTGACCCAAAGAAAAAACAGCAGGTTTGTATTGGCTGTTGTGATGATTCTCGTGCTCACCATAGCCAATACTGCGGGCGCACAGGTGGCTCAGCCGCCGGATGGACGCGTGACTTTTTCCTATGATCGGCCAACGGGGGATGTTTCCCTGGCTGAAGTTCGACCGCTGCTTGACAAGGGCGGCCCTGCCAACATCGTCGTCGAGCTGCTGGCGAAGCCGACCACGGTCGTTTTTGATGAAGTCAAAAAAGACCCCGCGCTTTCGAGCCTGACCCCTTCGCGGGCTGCGATTAACCAGTTGAATGTGGTTAAGAACCAGCAGGAGAGTCTGCTCGCATCGATGAAGCAGGCAAATATTGAGGCTACCGAGCTTTACCGCACGCAGCGTGTGTATAACGGCATTGCCATGCGGGTGGACGCGGCGAAAATCAAGGATATCGCCAGTCTGCCCGGCGTCAAAGCCGTGCACCGTCTGTTAACGAAAGAACTGGACAACAATTACTCGGTACCATTGATCAGTGCCCCCCAGGCCTGGCAGACCTATGGGAATACCGGACAGAATATCAAAGTTGGAATCATCGATTCAGGTATCGATTATCTACATACAGACTTTGGTGGACCCGGAACCGGATATGAAACGTTAGATTTCACCATCAATGAGCTCGGCGGCGGTTTCCCGTCGGTCAAGGTGGTAGGTGGATGGGACTTTGTGGGCGACGCGTATGATGCGAATATCACCACCGGTCCAGGATCTACACCTATTCCCGACCCTGACCCGATGGACTGCAATGGGCACGGCTCGCACGTAGCGGGCACAACGGCTGGTTATGGAACGAACCTGGATGGGACGACTTATACAGGCGTTTACGATACCACAACCCCCTTTGCATCTCTGGATATTGGCCCGGGCGTGGCTCCGAAAGCTGACCTTTACGCACTGCGCGTGTTTGGCTGCGACGGCTCGACCAATGTGACTGATGCGGCAATCGAATGGGCGGTGGACCCCAACGCGGACGGCGACTTCAGCGATCACCTGGATGTGATCAATATGTCGTTAGGCTCGTCCTACGGTTCAATTTATGACACCAGCGCGGTGGCGTCCGATAATGCCGCCCTGGCAGGCGTGGTGGTGGTGGCTTCGGCTGGCAACAACGCCGATACGCACTACATCACCGGCTCGCCCGGCGCCGCGACGCGTGTGTTGAGCGTGGCATCCTCGGTGGATGCTGGCTCGATTAATACCGTGGATCAGTTCTCCATCACGGCGCCGGCAGCGATTGCTGGTTTGAAAGGCAGTGTGGAGGGTTCGGGCAACTCGGTTACATTGTATGATACTGGCGATATCACCGCAGACGTAGCTTACAGCAACACCAATGCAAACGGCTGCGCTGCCTTCCCTGCTGGTTACTTTACCGGCAAGATTGCCTATATCGACCGCGGCACATGCAATTTCTCGGCGAAGGTCACCAACGCCCAAAATGCCGGTGCGCTTGCAGTGATCGTAGGCAATAGTGTATCCACGGCGCCTTTTGTCATGGCGTTGATTCCTTCTAATAACATTCCTGCCATTATGACCTATCAGGCCATTGGTACGGATATAAAAACTCAGCTGGATGCAGCACAGACTGTGACGGCCACGCTATATGATACGGAATATCGCCTGGCCTTGCGTTTGGATGATGGCGGGAATCCGGCGATCGTGGATACGGTATCCACCTTCTCCAGCCGTGGACCGCGCCGGGTGGATTCGTTCCTCAAGCCGGATATCAGCGCGCCGGGTGATACGATTTATTCGGTCAGCAATGGCACCGGTAAATATGGCACCAGCCTGAGCGGTACTTCGATGGCTGCGCCGCACATGACGGGTGTGATGGCCCTCATGGTGGAAGAGCATCCGGATTGGTCGGTGGAAGAGTTGAAGGCGCTGGTGATGAATACGGCGCGCAACGACCTGTACACCGGGCAGAACAAGACGGGTAACATTTATCCTCCGCAGCGGGTTGGTTCGGGGCGGGTGGATGTGGTGTTCGCGCTGCAAAACGAAGTGGTACTGTATAACGCGGAAGATGCCGGAGCGGTGAGTGTTTCCTTCGGCGCGCCAGAGGTGACTGCTCCTGTGACGGTTTACAAGACCGTATCACTGGTCAATAAAGGCGCTTCCCCTGTCACCTACACACCCAGCTTTGTCAGCCGTTCTGCGGTACCGGGTGTCACCTACAGCCTGGTTGATATGGGTAATGCGCCTTTGACCCTGGTTCGTTTAGCGCCCTATGGATCTGCACAGTTCAAAGTCAAGATGACCGCTGATCCAGCGTTGATGACACATGTGCGTGAAACGACTATGGCAGCCGCGCAAGGTGGTGGTGCATCTCGCTATTATATGGCAGAGGCCAGCGGTCTGGTCCAACTTACGCCGAGTTCGGGCCCGAATGTGTTGCGGCTGCCGGTATATGCAGCCCCTCGCCCTGCGTCAACTTTGAAAGCATCCGTCAGCGTGTTGAAAATGTTTGATCCCACGGGCACAGTCAGCATCCCCATGAGTGGATCGAGCGTGAACACTACAGGTATTTCCCCCATTCCAGTGGGCGAGATAGCATTGAACACAGCTTTTGAACTCCTCAGCACCAGCGTGGATGATAATTTTGGTACTGGGGATGCAGGATTGGAGAAAGTGCTGGATTCCGCTGATCTGAAATATGTGGGAGCCATGACCGATGCCCAATTGTTTGCGGGCGGACCGGCGAACATCAATGCCCGGGTCTACTTTGCCATGGCAACCCATGGCAATTGGTCAACTTTGAATGACACAGAATTCGACATATATATTGACGCAGATCAAGATGGTGACGAGGATTATGTGTTATTCAACTGGAATGTCAGTCGCGCAATTGGTGGATCAAACGCGGATGACACCTTCTTCACAGTCCTGGTTGATCTGGCGACCGGCGCCCCGGTGCTTGAAGACTATGTTAACGGCGCGCCTGCGTCTGCAATCAACACGGTAGTGTTCAATACCAATGTGGTTGCCCTTCCGCTGTATACAGCCGATATCGGCCTTACTGCGGTAAATTCCACTTTCGACTTCTATGTGGTTACTTTTGGCCGCGAAGTGGATGGAGTGGTGGATGTGTCCGATTGGATGACCTATGATGCCGGCTCGCCGGGTCTGGATACCACCGGCGGCGTGCCGGGTATCCCGGTCTGGTATGGTGGGAGCGACATCAATGTGATGTTTGACAAAGCCAACAGTGAAAGCGGCGATGTGCTGGTGCTGCACCATCACAATGCCGGCCCTGCTAATCGGGCAGAAGTCATCAAGGTTTGGGATCACGGATTCTACTTCCCGGTGATCGGCAACTAACGTTAGTCTGAGGCTCGACAACAACGGGACGGCCTGGTCGTCCCGTTGTTGATTCTATTCATCCCGACTCATTTCCCAATTCATCCTGCATGTGCTGATACAATTCGCATCCCTGTTGTGATACAGGTCATGCTGGCGATTTGGAGCAGGCCTTGACTTTCAATCAAGCTTTCATCCGGCGACGCGGGCAGTTGAACATCCTTCTTCCGGCGGGTGTGGCGATGGCGCTTTCCCTGGCTGGCGATTTAACCCTGTATGCTGCGCTTCCAGCGTATGCATCCGGATTGGGGATGAGCCTGGCGACCCTGGGAATCCTGCTCAGCGCTAACCGGCTCATCCGCCTTGTGAGTAACCCCGTGGTGGGCGGGCTGGCAGACCACGTCAGCCGGCGGCGGTTGGTGCTGATCGGGCTTGGCACGGGCGTGGTTTCCACCTTGCTCTACACCGCGCCGGGTGGTTTCGTCACCTTTTTGATCGGACGCCTGCTGTGGGGCATCTCCTGGTCGTTGATTTACATTGGGGTTTATCGCATGGTGCTGGATGTCACCGATGGCAGCGACCGCGGCTGGGGTTCGGGAATCCTGCAGACTTTCTACTTTGTCGGCCTGGCAGCCAACCCGCTGCTGGGCAGCCTGCTCAGCGGTTGGGTCGGGTTCCATGCCGCTCTGCTTTTGTGCGCAGCGCTGCAGGGCCTGGGACTGACAGGGGCGGTGGTTTTTCTCCCGGATACACGGACCACAGACGCGCCAGACACTCGACAGCAGCGTTCTGCGGCTGCCGTGTCCTGGCGAAGCTGGCTCGCAGCCAGCTTTGATCTGCTGCGTAATCGCGAAATTCTGGCCGGAAACGCCCTGTATCTGCTGACCCTCTTCATCGGGGACGGCATCATCATGTCCACGATCACGTTGTATCTCAAACAGCGCCTGGGAGAAGAAGTGTCGCTGCTGGGCTGGCTGGTGCCGGTGGCGGCAGGCGGCGGGGCGCTCTTGACGCTGCGCGCCGTGCTCTCTGCGCTGGCAGCGCCGCTGGGCGGGCACTGGTCCGACCGGCCCGGACTGCGCTGGCCGGTTGTTCTGGCGGGCACACTGGTGACGGCGGTGGGCTGCGGCGTGCTGGGATTGGACGGCGGGGCAGGCTGGATCGTGATTGGGATTGCCCTGGCTGCGTTGGGCAGCAGTGTCATCATGACCGTTGTGCCGGCGGTTGTCAGCAGCGCGGCTGACCGGCGTCACAGCGGGTTGGCGATGGGTTTGTTGACCAATGCGGGCGATCTCGGTTGCGCCATTGCGCCGCTCATCAGCTATACCCTGCTGGCGGGGCTGCCGTTAAGCACACTTTACCTGATTTCAGGCGGCCTTTTTATTCTCGGGTTGGCCTGGGGCGGGTTGGCGGCGCGTAAGCGAACAGAAGCGCCGCTTGCCAGGGTGCAGGAGGAGCGGCCTTAACCGAAGGTCTGGCTCAGCGCATTCATCGCCACATGCGCCACCGAGGGGACAATCAGGTTGCGGGTGCGCTGAAAGACGATGCCGTACATCAGCCCGGTTACGGCCTGGCTGATCACGCATACGGCCAGGCCAGCCAGCAGGTTGCCATCCATGGATTGGGTGTTGGCGCGCAAATGCCACAACCCAAACAGCAGCGCCTGCACGAGCATGGCGACGGGTGAGGCCATCACCTGGCGCAGGCGGGTGAAGAGCGCTCCACGAAAAAGAAATTCCTCAAAGAATCCATTTTGAAAGGTGTTGCCGATCAGCCGCCGGGCCAGGGCTTGCGGCGCAAGCGAACCGGTCGCCATCAGCCCGGTCCAGATCAGCAGGGGCAAAGCCAGCCATACCAGGCTGGATTGAAGGATGCGGTAACCTCTGCCCAGCCCCAATTCGCCTGGCCTGGCACCCAGGATCAGGAGCAGGATGATCGGGATGACGAAATACTGCAGCGGATTCGCCAGCGCATTGCCGGGGCCGCCGAACCATTCTACAGGGAGCAGGGCTTCGCCCAGGCGGTATGCTCCATCAACCAGGGCTGACCACAATGGGATGTTCAGGGCCGAGATACCCGTCAAAAGGATCACGGCAGCCAGCATGACAAGCTGCGCCCATACGCGGGTCTTGCCGGACGGTTGCGGCGCAGCTTCCACCGGCTGTGGGCGGGTGACGCGAATGGTCAGCCAGACCAGCAGCGCCGTATAAGCCGTGTAAGCCAGGCGCAACAACACCCCCGTCCATTCTCCCAACGCCAGCAAATAGAACGTAGCGAGGAAGTACAACGGCAGTGCGATCCACAGGATGGTGCGCCATGCGGGGTTGTTTTTCATGGGTTTCACCTCAACATGCTTTATCGTGGCAGCCGGACTTATGGATTGATCCAGGCCTTGTTCATTTTAATAAGATTTTCGGACCTGTTTCAACCTGATGGACAGTCTTTGATTCTGAAGTGCGCAGTCCCGGGAATTAAAACGGCGCGTGCCAGCTCAAAAGAAGCACGCGCCGCCAGGTAATTGTTGACTGATTGGATTATTACAGCCCGGTCTGCCGCGCTTGAACTTGTGCCAGGTCGGGTTGGCCCTGCAGCCCACCCACTGCGCCCGCCACGCGCGAGCCGCAGTAACAGGCCAGGTCCAGGCACTGTGCCAGGGGCATGCTGCGCAGCCAGGCGCTGAGGAAACCCGCATCGAAACTGTCACCTGCGCCAATACTGTCTCCGCCGGTGACGCGCGCCACCGCCTGCCGGACAACCTGTTTTCCGTCATCCACCAGCGCACCATCCTCGCCGCGTTTGATGGTGATCAGGGGTGGGCCGGCCTGGCGCAGGGCGGAAAGGGCGGATGTCAGATCGGTTTGACGGCTGATGCGCAGGGCTTCCTGTTCATTCGGCATGAAGATGTCGGTATACCGCAGCAGCGCTTCCAAACCGCCACCGCTCCAGCGTTCGTCGGGGTCCCAATTGGTATCCAGTGAAGTGGTCAGGCCCAATTGGTGGGCGCGCTGGAATATACCCGGAAGTGCGCTGCGAAGCTGGTGCTGCAGATAGTAGCTGCCGTGGTGCAGGTGGCGGGCGGAAGCCAGCATGTCATCGGTGATCATTTCGGGCAGCACACCGTTGATCGAACCCATGTAGGTCAGGATGGCGCGGTCATTGCCCTGGCACAGCGCGATGCCCAGCCCGGTTTTGATGCCGGGATCGACGGTGACATAGCGCAGATCAATGCCGTATTCCGCCATGCGGCGACGGATCAGGTCGCCAAAACTGTCGGCGCCCACCCGGCCAACCGCTGCCACCTTCAGTCCCAGGCGCGCAGCCTGGCAGGCAAAAATGCCGCAGGACCCGCCCAGCTCAATCGTGTAATCGCCGACCAGTTTTTCCACCTGGCCAAATTGCGGCACCACATCCTCACCAGAGACGATCAGATCAACACACATGTCGCAAAATATGAGGATATCGAAGGGGCGGTCAGCGGGTTGCATGGTGTTTCTCCTGAAGCGAGGGATTCCAGCGATGGGATGCGCCAAACAGGCGCATGCGCTCGATCACCGCAAGGCGCATGGCTTCCCGACCGGCGTCGAGGTAGGGGCGCGGATCGACCAGCGCGGGCTGCTGCGCCAGGCAGGCGCGCACGGCGCCGGTGAAAGCCTGGTTGAGCTGAGTGGCAACATTGACTTTGCAGATTCCCAGGCGCACCGCCTGCAAAATATGATCGTCGGAGACGCCAGAAGAACCATGCAGCACCAGCGGCACACTCACCCGCTGGGAGATGGCTTCCAGCCGCGGCAGGTCCAACTGCACCGATTTGGTCTGAACAGCGTGGACCGATCCGATCGAAACCGCCAGCGCGTCGATCTCTGTTTCGCGCACATATTGTTCGGCGGTGGCGGGGTCGGTGAGTTCGGCGGGCGGGTGGGCCTGCTTTCCATCCATGCGCGGTACTTCGCCCAGCTCAGCTTCCACGCCGGCGCCGGCAGCCCGGGCGGCGATCACCATGCGCCGGGTTGCGGCGATGTTTTCCTGATAGGGCAGGTCACCGCCGTCGAACATGACGGATGTGAAGCCCAATGCCAGCGCTTCGAGGATCAAATGTTCCGGGGCGTGGTCGAGGTGCAGTCCGATGGGTGTTTCAACACGATCCAGCGCGGCAAGGGCTGCCGGAGCAAGGATGCGCAACCCCAGGCTGGCGTCGCCGCTGCCGGCGTGCAGGAGCGCGCGCCGGCTGATCTGGATGATGGCTGGGGCTTGTTCTTGCGCCGCCGCCTGTACGATCGCCAGGATTTGTTCCAGCGTATTGGCGTTGAAGGCGCCCAATGCCCAGCCTTCGCGGCGGGCCTGGTGCAGCCAGGGGGTCATATTGTGAAGGCTCATGCGTTCATCATACCCTGATGAGTCA
>JACRAG010000196.1 GCA_016213455.1 Anaerolineae bacterium
CCCACCCGCAAATGGCGCCGCTTTGGCGCTCGCGGTCGTTTCAAACCGCTGCTGCGCCGGACCTCTCACCTTACGATCGTTCTTCGCGAACGTGAGTAAGCGATAGGAAAGAGTAGAAGGATAACCAGGAGTTCGTATGGGTAGAAAAGTCCATCCAGTTGGTTACCGCCTCGTGGTCACAAAAGGCTGGGAAGGCCGCTGGTTCGCTGACGGTAAAGAATACCGTGAGAACCTGCACCAGGATATCAAAATCCGCAAAATGGTGCGTGCGATTGCCAAGAACGCGGGCGTGTCTCGCGTAGAGGTAGAGCGCTTCCCGGGCAAGGTGCGCGTGATCGTTTTCACTGCGAAACCGGGCATCTTGATTGGCCGTCGCGGCGAGTCGGTTAAGAAGATCCGCCAGGATCTGGAAGCTTTGACCGCCAAGAAGATTGATCTCGAGATTAAAGAGATCAAGAATCCCGATACCGATGCTTTGCTGGTGGCCGAAAATTTGGCCGGCCAGATCGAGCGCCGCGTGAGCTACCGCCGGGCGATGAAACGCGCTCTGCAGCAGGCCATGCGCCAGGGCGCCCAGGGCATCAAGGTGGAAGTGCAAGGCCGTCTGAGCGGCGCCGAAATGGCTCGCAGCGTTTGGCTGCGCGAAGGCCGTGTTCCGCTGCAGACTCTGCGCGCGAATATTGAATTTGCCCGGGCAGAAGCTCTGACCACCTACGGCCGCATTGGCGTGAAGGTGTGGGTCTACAAGGGCGAAAGCGTGCCCGAAGTTGAAGAAAAAGCTGAGTCCACTGAGGGCGTTTACGTCAGCGAGTAAACATCCCCTGGTTGAGGCCAGGTTGAGAAAGAGGAAACGACTATGTTGATGCCAAAACGTGTAAAGTGGCGCAAGCAGCAACGCGGTCGCATGACGGGCAAAGCTCTGCGAGGAGCAGAAATTAGCTTCGGCGAGTATGCCTTGCAGGCACTCGA
This sequence comes from Anaerolineae bacterium, assembly GCA_016213455.1. Taxonomy (GTDB): domain Bacteria; phylum Chloroflexota; class Anaerolineae; order Anaerolineales; family Anaerolineaceae; genus Anaerolinea. The sequence continues at coordinate 970 of JACRAG010000196.1, forward strand.
ACCGGGTTGGGTAACTGCCCGGCAGATCGAAGCCGCCCGCCGCGTCATCGTTCGCGAAATGCGCCGCCGTGGCAAGGTGTGGATCCGCATTTTCCCGGATCATCCTTACACCCGCAAACCCCCTGAGACCCGTATGGGTAAAGGTAAAGGTGGCGTTGAGTACTGGGTCGCGGTTGTGAAACCCGGCCGGATTATGTTCGAAGTTGGCGGACTTCCCGCAGAAATCGCTAAAGTCGCGTTGGACCAGGCTTCCTACAAATTCTCCATCCGCACCAAAGTGGTGGTTCGTGAAGATCTGGCAGGAGAACAGGCATGAAATCGGCAGAGATTCGCTTACTGTCTACGGAAGAAATTCGGGTGAAGTTGAACGATGCCCGGCAGGAGTTAATGAACCTGCGCTTCCAGGCGGTGACCGGTCAGCTGACCGACACAAGCCGCCTGACGCAGGGTCGCAATGTTCTTGCTCGCTTGGAGACGTTTCTCTAAGAGCGCGAAGCTGGCGAGAAGGAAGGTGCCAAATGAATACGCGCCGTCGTATGACTGGTTTTGTGACCAGCAACAAAATGACCAAAACGGTAGTAGTTGAGATCACTCGCACCTACCAGCACCCTCTGTACAAGAAGGTTGTGCACTCCTCCAATAAGGTCCATGCTCATGATGAGCTGGGCTGCCAGGTGGGTGATGAAGTTGAAATCGTGGAAAGCCGGCCGCTTTCAGCGCTCAAGCGCTGGGTGGTTGAGAAGGTTGTCCGCCGCGCGAGTGGTGGGACAGTGGTTGCAGGGGAGTAAGCCATGATTCAGCAAGAATCCCGACTTAAGGTTGCTGACAACACGGGCGCCCGCGAACTGCTGGTCATCCACATCTTGGGTGGCTCCACGCGCAAGTATGGCCGTGTTGGCGATATTGTGGTGTGCGCTGTGAAATCGGCTGCTCCCCAGGGCACGGTTAAGAAAAGTGACATTGTCAAGGCAGTGATTGTGCGCTGTGCCAAAGAATGGCGCCGTGAAGACGGCTCGAGCATTCGCTTCGATGATAATGCGGCTGTCATCTTGGACGCGTCCGGTCAAAACCCGCGCGGAACGCGCATCTTCGGCCCTGTTGCTCGCGAGTTACGCGAGAAGGGTTTCATGAAGATCGTGTCGCTCGCCCCGGAAGTCCTCTAGGAACAGCGAGGAGCTACGAATGAAAGTTAAGATTCGCAAAGGCGATACGGTTGAAATCATCAGCGGCCGCCGAGACGACAAAGGTAAGCGCGGCGAGGTGATTCGGGTGATCCCCGAGGATAACCGCGTGGTGGTGCAGGGTGTCAATATCCGCACCAAACATCAGCGGCAGGTTCAGGCACAGGGGCGTACGTTGAACCCGGGCCTGGTGCGCTTTGAAGCGCCCATGCATCTGTCGAATGTGATGCTTGTTTGCCCGAAATGCGGCAAGGCCACGCGTGTGGGCCTCTCGCGCCAGGCAGACAAGGCCCTGCGCATTTGCAAAAAATGCCAGGCCAGCATCGATGAATAGGCCGCCTGAGGTGTATCGATGAACAGATTGAAAGAAAGCTATCAGACCGAGGTCGTGCCTGCGTTGATGAAGCAGTTAAACTTTAGCAACGTCATGCAGGTGCCGC
>JACRAG010000192.1 GCA_016213455.1 Anaerolineae bacterium
CGTCCGGTCCGTGGAATGATCGTCCAACACCCGGATCACGTAATTTGGATAATCCTGGGCGATCAATGAACGCAAGCACGCCTCCAGATTGGACTCCTCATTGCGTGCCGGAATTAACACTTCCACTCGCGGAGTAGCCTCAAGCTTTCCATAACGGTCCAACCGGCGTAACAGCAGCGCGTTGAGCAGGGTAATCAGGTTGGCGGCGATGAGAAAACCGATCACGCCCAGATAGTGGTTGTGCAGGATCAAATCCATGACTCTATTTTAAAGCACAAAACGGCGCAAAGCGCCGTTTTGTGAGACCAATCGAATCATCAATGTTTGGGGACGATCGTCACCTTGCGGTTGGGATCGTCGCCGATGCTTTCAGTGGAAACCTGAGGATGGTCGCGCAGTTCCAGGTGGATCACGCGCCGCTCATTCGCAGGCATCGGTTCAAGCACCTGACGCTTCCCGGTGTGAGAAGCCTGCTCCGCCATACGGCGAGCCAGCACGCGCAGCTGGCGTTCACGACGAGCCCGGTAACCCTGCACATCAATGACCAGCGGCACCCAGCGGTTGAGCCGTTTGCCCACAATCAGGCTGGTGATGTATTGCAATGCATTGAGCGTTTCGGATAGCCGCCCGATCAGAATACTGAGGTCATCGCCTTCAATATTGACCACAACAGTATCTTCATCATCGGCATCTTCAGCCGGTCGCATCGACGCCGAGATGGTCGCTTTCACCTTCATTTTATCCAACAGATCGGCCACGGTCGTCTTCGCCGCGAAAAGGATATCCTCTTCAGGAATTTCTTCTTCCGACTCGTGCAGACCCAACTCTTCCACTGGTTTTTCAACCGGTTTGGCCGAGCGGGCAGGCTTGACGGTCTCAGCCTTCTCCACCACTGCGGCGGGGGCGTCAACTTTAGCTGCAGGGCGCTCTACGACTGCGGGGGTGGATTCACCTCCGCGCACAGCCAGCCGGACACGCGCCTGGCGGCTGCCGATTCCAAAGAGGCCCCGGCTGCCGGCATCCAGCACTTCCACATCAACCGCATCTTCGGTTAAGTTAAGTTGTTCCAAACCTTTTTGAACGGCTTCTTCAACCGATGGAGCAATGATCTCCAATGTAGTTTTTTCAGCGCTCATTTTTTGCCTCGATTCGCGGCTTTCACCATCTTTTTCTTGTCCCCTTTTGCATCCACAACTTCAGCTTTCGGCTTAAAAGAGGGGATGACATTCCGCCAGTTCGCCTTACCGAGCAGCGCGTACTGCAAAATACCAATCACATTCGACACGACAAAATACAACGACAGTCCCGAAGCCAGGGTCAGACCCATATAGCCCATCAAAAACGGCATATACAGGTTCATCATGTTGGTCATCATCGCGGTCTGGTCTTTGGAGTCACCGCTGGGAGGGGGTGAGATCAACTTGGACTGCACATAGGTCGTGATCATCACCAGAATAGCCAGGATGGGAATACCGAAAGACAGGAAAGGCACAAACAATTTTTCCGGCTGGCTCAAGTTGAACCACAGGAATTCGTTATTGATCGGCAGCACCCGGGTGATATCTAAAAATGGATACAGGTGCCGGGTCAGGTTAAGCATATCAAATGGCGTGTTGGCCATGGCCTTGTACAGGCTCTGGTACAGGCCAATGATGATCGGGAATTGAACCAGCAGCGGCAAACAGGAAGCAAACGGGTTGACACCCAGCTCTTTGAGCAGAGCGGCCTGTTCCTGGGCCAGCTTTTCCTTATCATTCTTATACTTTTCCTGCAGCTCTTTATAGCGGGGGTCGCTCTGCAAGGTCTGCATGGCCTGACCGCCCTTGATCTGCGACACCATCAACGGATGGGTCACCAGACGGATCAGGATGGTGAAGAGAATGATCGCGATACCAAAATTCTGCCCGGTTATTGTGTAAATAAACAACAGGACATTGGTAAAAGGCGTAATGATGATCGTATCCCACATGGGTCACACTCCATTATTTCGGTGCAGTGAATGTCCACACCTGGGCGCCTTGCGCATTGAAGGCAACCAACGGGAATTCCATCTCTACCCCACCCACCACCATCAACTCGGGCGTGACGGCGGGAGAGGAATAAGGTTTACCTTTGACGGTCTGCTTCCAGTCTTGAGCGCCGGCAGCAGTCATCGCAAACACCTGGCCATCTTCAGAGGCAAACACAAACCGGTCGCCCAAGAACACAGGCGCAGCCACAATCGGCGCGGTCGCATCAAAAGACCACACCGCTGAACCGGTGGCTGCATTCACCGCATAGGCTTTGTTCTTGTCGGTGCCAAAGTACAGGGTACCTTCATGCAGCAACGGAGCGCCCCAGGTCTTGCCCGTCGTATCCATGCGCCAGGCGACAGCCTGTTTCTCGACGTCGATGGCTACCAGTTCATCCGCCATGGTGGCAACATACACCAGGTTGTTTTCACCCACGACCGGCTCCACGATCATCGGACCGTCCAGGTTAATTTCCCAACTCTTTTGCCCGGTCTTCAGATCCAGCGCATAGAAGTAATGGTCCATGCCTGACACATAGGCAAAGCGGTCATCCGAGGTCACTGCGGACCACACCGCGTCGCGAGCCTTAAAGCTCCAAACCAGTTTCCCGGTATTGACATCCAGGGCATAAACGACCTTGTCGGTGGACCCAACCAGAACCAGGTCACCAGCCAAAGTGGGCCGCCCGATAAATCGACCTTTGGCTTCAAAATCCTTGAAAGTCCAAAGGACCGCGCCCTTGTTTTTGGCATCCAGCGCGGTCACCACGTTATGGTAATTGCCGACAATAACCTTGTCTGCCGTCACCAACGGAGCGCCAAAGGTGATGTTATTCGCATCGACCTTTTCCGGATAATGCCAGAGTTCGGTGCCATTGGTCAGATTAATCGCACGAACCTGCGATTGAGCCATATAGACTGTGCCATCGACAGCGGTCAGTCCAGGCCAGTTATTCAATTGCACTGCGCCGCAGGCCGCCAGCACAAAGGCCGATACAACCAGCAGCAGCACAATTTTCAGTGATTTTGTTTGGGGAATGAGAGTGCGCAAACCATGATCTCCGTCAAACACAAAAACGGATGTCCATTACGGCACCGGGTCATATCCACCCGGATTGAATGGGTTGCAGCGCAAGATGCGCCAGATCGCCATAAACGATCCTTTGATGGCACCATGCTTATACACCGCTTGATACCCATAATGTGAACAGGATGGATAAAAACGGCAGGTGTTTTGGGGAAGGGTTGGGGAAACGGTGGCCTGATATCCACGAATGATCGCCAGGATGATCCACTGCGGAATCGTCCAAAGCGTGATCCGGAAATCACGCAGACGAGGTTCATTCGGATATTCAGGATTGTTCTGTTCCATTTGGCTCAGAGACCAACTTCGCCCGGCGCAAAAGCGCTTCCAGCGTGGCGCGGGTTTTTTGATATCCAGCTTCCGGCAGCGGGCCACGCGACAGAAGCAAAATATCGAACCCGGGTTTCAGCTCCGCAACCAGACTATCCATACTGGCGCGCAACAGCCGTTTGGCGCGATTACGCTTGACAGCGCAACCCACAGACCGCCCGGCCACCACCCCCACACGCACTTCTCCACCAGGATTGGGGCAGGCCACCAATACAAGAAGCGGGTGCGGGTAAGACTTGCCGGAACGCCGCACCCGCTCGAAGTCGGTTGACCTGGTCAGGCGAAACGCGCGTTTCACCCATTTACCTGTACCCTGTTATAAGCGAGGTTCAAAAATAATACTGCTGATGTTTACCAGCGGATCCGCTTGACGTGGTTGTTTTTCGACACCGTCAGGCGAACACGGCCCTTAGCGCGGCGGCGTTTCAACACATCGCGCCCATCGGCTGTTTCCATACGCTGGCGGAAACCGTGCACACGCACGCGGCGGCGAATTCTGGGTTGGTAAGTTCGTTTGGTCGACATGCCCGATCCTTTCGCAATAATGAATTTGCTGTTCGCTCCACCGCTGAGCATAACGAAGCGTCGCTCGTACCATTGGACCCTTCGTTATGTTCAGGGCAGAGAATTACACACGTTGGGCCGGCCCATAAGGCCGGCAAACGGGAATTATACCACGATTCCCGGGGTTTAGAACCAGGTTTTCCGTGTCCCGTTCTTTTCAGGGGAAGGCCCGCTGCCCGGAGGAATCAGGCTGGTCGGAGAGCCAAATAATTCTGCCAGCTCTCTCGCCCCTTCCTGGTCGGTCACCGCCAGGATTTC
>JACRAG010000209.1 GCA_016213455.1 Anaerolineae bacterium
AATCCAGCCAGCGCTTCGGCCGGTGAACCTGCCGCATACGGCGTCCAAGTTCATCCGGTGAGCCGAGTTCATTTTCCAGGCGTCCGGCCCGGTCAACGTCATCGTGACCCAGATCCGGGTCTTTTTCGCCCGCTTCGATATGCGCGGCGATTTCTTCGATCAATTCTGACTGTTCTTTCGGCGAAAAACCGTTCAGCTGCGACTGCAAGCGGGCGAGATAATCATTGGCGTTCATTGTTCCCCCCGTATCGCAGCCGGTTTCCCGAGGATGTGGAACAACTGCTCGGCGAACTGTCGCCATTCCATGCTTCCGGCGGCCAACCGTTCTCCACCCGCCGCCGTGATGGAATAGACCTTGCGCTTACGGACCCCGTTTCCTTCTTCCCATGTGCTCTGGACCAGACCATCCTGTTCCATCTGATGCAAAGTCGGGTAAAGAAGCGCTGCGGTCATGCTGAAATACCCCTGACTGCGTGCTTCCAGTTCGCGCATAATGGCATAGCCGTGTTTTTTGCCGTCTGCCAGCACGCTGAGAATGAGAATAGGCGTGCTGCCCTTTCGTACTTGCTGCAAATCAGGCATAGAGCATCTCCAATATATAAGGAAGTTATATATCGGTATTATATATAACTTCCTTATATATTTCAAGTGGCTTTTATTAACCGGGTGCATTTTCGCTGGGACGAAATCGCCCCACGCCCAACTTGAACTGCCCCCTGTTATCGAATCTGCTCCCCGATCAACGGGGAGCAGATTCGATAAATTTTATGCTTGTTTCGTATGGAGCGGTTGTTTACCAGGTTTGGTGCACCAGCGGGCGGATGCGCGCGTCGTAGATGGCGCGCACAGCCTGCATGGTCTGCTCGGAGAGCGGTGGCAGGTCCGCGGCAGCCACATTGTCTTCGGCCTGCGCGGCGCGCTTGGCGCCGGGGATGGCGCAGGTGACCGCGTCGAACATCAGGATCCAGCGCAGGGCAAACTGGGTCATGCTCATGCCAGCCGGGACCAGCGGGCGCAGTTCTTCCACGGCAGCCAGGCCGGTGGCGTAATCCACGCCGGAGAAGGTCTCGCCGCGGTCAAAGGCCTCGCCGTGGCGGTTGAAGGCGCGGTGGTCGTCGCGGTCAAAGGTGGAGGCGGCGCTCATCTTGCCGGTGAGCAGGCCGGAGGCCAGCGGTACGCGCGCCAGAATGCCCACCTTGCGGCGGATCGCCTCGGGGAAGAACAATTCGATGGGGCGCATGCGGAAGATGTTGAAGATGATTTGCACTGTCTGCACGTTGGGGTATTCGATGGCCTTGAGCGCTTCTTCCACGCGCTCCACACTCACCCCGTAGTAGCGCAGCTTGCCGGCTTTGACCAGTTCATCCAGCGCGTCGAAGGTCTCGGGCATGTAATAGACCTGGGTGGGCGGGCAGTGCAGCTGCAGCAGGTCCAGGGCTTCAACGTCCAGGTTTTTCAGGCTGCGCTCGACGAAAGCGGTGAGGTTGGCCTTGTTGTAGCCCTCGGCGGTGTGCGGGTTGAGGCGCCGCCCGGCCTTGGTGGCGACGATGATCTCTTCCTTGCGCTCTTTCTTGAGCTGCGCGATCAGGCGCTCCGAACGACCATCACCGTACACGTCGGCGGTGTCGATGAAGTTGACCCCCAGGTCAATCGAACGGCGCAGCGCATCCAGCGACTCATCGTCCTGCACGGGGCCCCAGGTGCCGCCGATGGCCCAGGCGCCAAAGCTGATGGTGGAAACCTTCCACCCGGTTCTTCCCAAAGCGCGATATTGCATGAGGTTAAATTCTCCTGGTTCAAATGATAATCCTCTTCACCGGTCGTGCAAGACCGAGAAAGAGGATGGACAGGGTTTTCACAAAGTCCCATCCTGTCCTTTGTCCCCATCCCCCGTCAACGGTGAAGGGGGATTTTCACCCGCCCCAAAGCCTGGGGCGGGCAGGGGTGGGGTTGACTTTGAGAAAGTCCTGAGAGGATGGAAGGATCGAAACGATACGGTTGGCGCTGCTCACGCCGCCGGCGCAGGTTCCTCATCTTCGCGTTCGGGCAGAGTGAACATGGCTGCCGCGACCAGCAGCAGGCCGCTCACCGCGGTGCCGATGAGCACGATGATGTTTCCCTTGGGCCAGGAGAAGATTAAGTTGAGCGCGAGCGTGCCCAGCATGGGCAGGCCCAGCAAAGCGCGCCAGCCGCGCAGCGGGCGGTCAGGACCCAGCAGATCCCACCAGCGCGGGGTCAGCACGGCATACAGGCCGACAGACCACGCCACCAGCAGGATGAGAGTCTGCAGAAAGAGGAAGCGCACATTGAACAGGCCCAGGATGGTGTGCAGGATGATCGCCGGGACAAAGGCGTACACGCCCACGGTGAAGACTGCGCCGTAGGGGATCTTGCTGAAGGTGCGCGTCACCGCGGTCACCAGCAGAGCCAGCAATGCCAGGTAAGCCAGGCGCACGCCGATGTTCCAGAGGGACAGCCCCACCAGCGCGATGACGCTGAAGATGGCCGAGAAGCTGTTCCACCACTGGCTGACGGTCTGCCCATCGATGCGCAGGGGGTCCTGCTCGAGGGATTGGTTGAGCTGGATGAGCGGCATGCGTTGGTACTCGCCGCGGTTGAGGATGTGCAGCTCGGTGCGGGTCACCAAAAAACCGCTGACGTAGCGGTCGCGTGGAATGACGGGAAGCTGACCGGTGGTGTCCACTGCCACCAGCACACCTTCCTGGTCCATGATGATCGCGGGCTGCGGCGCGGCGGTGAAGGCTTCGCCGCCGGCGATGGTGATGGCGGGCATGGTGCCGTCAGCGAAGACGCGCTGGATTTCGAGGCTGATGTTGGCGAGCTGGCGGACCATCCCCACGGTGGTCAGCACGGTGATGGTGCCCATGAAAATGACGAAGAAGAGCACCGCACTGATGGGCCTGCGCTCGACGGCGCGGCGGTAAAAGCTCAGGCTGGCAGCCGGCAGCACAAAGCCCGCTGCATAGAAACCCAACGCCCCCAGGCAGCCCCCCGATTCGGGCCGGACCGGTTCCGGCTCGGTGTACGTCTGCGGCGTACCATAACGCGCTCGAATATCGTCGTCCATGACTTCCCTCCAGAAAAACAATTGATCCCCATTAAGTTTAGCGGACATTGACCAAAATGGGCGGTTTTTTGAGGCGCGAAATCGCGCAGTTTCATTTCAATTGTCAGGTGGAGAGGATCAACGGGCAGCCTGGCGGGCAGCGAGCAGCGCGCGCAGCACAGCCAATTCATCCGCAGTGAAGAGCGACTCCAGCAAATGCTGGTCGTGGTCCAGCTTGGGGTCGCGCTGGCGCGTGCCGACCACATCCACCGACCCTGCGCGCGCCAGCCATTCGCCTGCCGGGCTGCACACCCGGAAGCGCACGCCTTCCAGCTCGGCAGTGCGTAACGGGTCCAGGTAGTCGGGCGCGGTGGGATAATGCCCCGCTACGCCCAACGGGTCGCCGGGGTGGATGTGCAGTTCGGGCGCTCCGTTTGCGTCACATTCGAGAAAGATGATCTCCAGCCGCCGCCCGCTGCCCTGCTGGTACCACTGGGTCAACCAGCCGGTTTCGTTGGTATAGTACCCCAGGCGCGGCAGTTCTTGCGCCAGCGCCGGGCGGTATTGTTCGAACGTGCACAGGTCGATGTCACCGTGCGGACGGGTCCAGCGGCCCATCAAAAAATCCACCGCCACACCGCCCGACAGCCAGAGCGGGGCAGTCAACCCGGCGTGCAATTCGCGCAATGTGTCCAATATCTCATGGGTGGGCAGGGCAGGCTTCAAAGCGGTTTCCTTTCGATGGGCAGAGCGCGTACCTGTGCGGTTTCGCGCAGCAGCAACCGCGTGAACTTATGGTTCACCTCTCGCAAACAGCCCATCAACACCAGAGTCGTTCCGATTAACTCGAGCCATTCTTCCAAGACATACTCGATTTGCTGCAGCGCATATTTCAAATGAAAGTTATAGCTGATCCATTCACACACCAAGCCGCCCAGGGCATACAGGATCAATCCGCCAACCAGATAATACCGCAAGGCGACATTATTTCTGTCCACCACAAAGCAATAATATAGACAGGCCAGGAAAAAGAGCGCGCCGAACGGCGCGTACAGGTAAACCCATTTGATGCCGGTCAGGGCATTGATGAATTCATGCACGGTGGCGGATTCGTCCAGCGACAGGAAAAGATACACCATCCCAAACCCAAACCAGAAATTCTTTCCCATCTGCTGCGCTCGCGGCTGCCCGCTTTCGAGGAGGAAGAGAAAGAAAGCCGCCAGGGCGACAAAAGAGAGCAGCGCGCTGGAATACCAGGTGGGAAGATTGGCCTCGGCATTCACATTAAAGAGTGCTGTTATGGATTCGGGAAAACCGCCAGGGGTAAAGTGATAGGATAAGACCGCCAAGGAATGGCACGCGATGATCACGATACTACAAATGACCAATGTACAGAATATTTTCCAAACCGGGATTTTCATCTGGCCTTTCCAGAGATCGATGGTTGAACGACTGAAACTCAAGGCTGATATTCTCCGCCATTGTGTTATGGGCGGTTTAGGTACTCCAAGGGGCTGGCGTGACAGGCAGAACTCCGCCCTCAAAGTGCGGTTGCAGGGTAAGATGGATGCCCTTTGAGACTGTCTCTAAAGGATGGTTGTTCTTTTCTGGTTGTGGAAATCCAACACCGGGAAGGCCATTATACCGAAGATTGACCGGAACGGCCTGCCATAGACTCCCTGATTCTCGAAAATGTGGTGTTGTTTGGCGATTAGGGCTGGCTGAGGGAACGGGGGTCGAAGCGGGCTGATGCGGCGATCAGGTTTTGCAGCGCGGCCCAGGGGACATCCTCAAACGAGTAGAGTCTGACGTAGCGCTTGGCTTTTTGGTTGCCTTCCAAAAGCCCTTCCGGGTCAGGAAGAAACGCGCCGTGCAGCAGTGCCAGACGGATATGATCGGCTTCCACGCTGACCTGGCACACCCCCGCGCTGACCGGTCCGCCGCGGTCCCTGTAATAGTAGGCGATCCAGCGGTTCTCGATCACCTCATCCACGTCGGGCGCAACGGCGGCGATCAGGCTGCGCAGCTCATAGACGATGTCCTGCAGCGCCGGCGGGCAAAACTGCAGGTAGGTCTCAATCTCTCTGATCGGGCGCATCCGGTAGGGTTTCATGCGGTTCGTTTCCGCTCAAGAGCTTCTTGTCTGGCGAGGTAGATTGACCGGTTGGTGCTCAGTTCTTTTTGTTATGCTTATCCACCACGCCTGGGAAGATATCCGGGTTGTTTTCCATTTGCCGCAGTACTTCGGGGTCCACAAAATTGGCCAGCGCTTCGGCGCCGCGCTCCTGCTCCATTTGATAAATGCGCTGTACTGCGGTTATCAACATTCCTTTTTGATCCAGTGTGTACCACAAGGGTTTCCTCGGATCATTTTCCTTAATCATGGCGGCGATTTCCTTCCAGCTAAGACCAGCGTGGTTGTGCTTGGGGAAGTGTAGGGTATCCACGATATCCAATGCCGCCTCCAGGTCAACCTGCTTCAGCCGGTACCACAGGTTGTGATAGGGCAGCAGGCTGGTATAGCGCAAATACACGATCTCAATGTCTTCCCAGACCGCCGGACCCTTATGCGCCATCGCCAGCGCCACTTCAAGATCGGTAAATTTGATCGAGTCGTGAATGCCAGTTGAGGGAGGCCAATGAATATTGGCTTGCGGTGCGGGTTTCGGCTCCGGTTGGCCGAACAGGGCAGTCACCTGATCGAAAAAGCCTGCGCCCCCCTGCTTTTCGACTGCTGAACCATCCACCAGCACAATCGATTGAGGACGGGCGCGCAGCAGGTCGGCCGGATTCGCCGGCTGTGCCACTTTTTCAAAACGGATTGGGTATTGCAGCCCCAGCGCCATGGCTTGTTCGACGACGGCAAAATGAGCAAGGTAAGCCATTTGCTGATCCGGGCCGGGTTGCTGACCTCGCAGACGGCGAATGAAATCGATCTTGAACTCTTCCATGCTGACGATGCGGCCCTGGCTTCCCCGACTGGCTGATAAGATGACCTGGGAAGGGAAATCTGCATAAAATTCTCCAACATCGTACTTGATGCAGACTACATCGTTTGGTTTTAGGTTCCTGGCTGTTGGCGTCATGTGGCCTCCTGATCCATTTTCAATATCCTGGTGACACGGCGCGCAACAGTTAAAGGTATTGGCTCCGAAATGCTTTTTGGGGCTCTTTCCTTACCACGGGAAGAGTCGGGTGCAAGGATCCATCCTCAATTTACCGGCAAGATCATTCCAACTTTTTAATGATTATAGTTGCCCGTCTGGAGAACGCAAGCCAGACGCCCCGGCCTGTTACGGCTCTCTCAAAGTCAACCCCACCCCGGACCCCCCCCCAGGCTTGGGGCGGGGAATCGGAAGATGTGGGGG